>NZ_JBFUGT010000008.1:0-164918 GCF_056402775.1 Rhodococcus sp. P3_B8 | reverse complement strand
GCGCATAACAGGGCATCGACACCGGTGATCCGCCGTACTCCTCCGGAACCGCCAGACCGTAGATCCCGATCTGCTTCATCTGCTCGATCCACTTCTCGGGGTACTCGTTGGCGTGCTCCACCGCCTGCACCGTCGGCTTCACGTCGCGGTCGATGAAGGCGCGCACCGTCTCGACCAGGTACGCCTCTTCCTCGTTCAGCTTGCCCATCACTCCACCTCGCACTCGCACAATATTTGTACGGCCATATTCTCGGATATGTATGCTTCCGTCAAGCCTCGCATTGACATTCACCCGCGATCGGTGCCACCATCTAGTCCGGATCGGCAACATCTCTGCTGTTCAGGGGCTAGAAACGCGACTACAGGCGTCGGCCGACCTAATGGCCGTATTTACCGTCCCTTCACATACCGAAGGGATGCAAGTACCCCAGCGGTCGCCAACACCTCGCGTCGAGCGAACACCGTTTCTCACGAAAGAGGCGACCATGATGTCTCAGCACAGGTTCGAACTCCGGCCGGTTGCGCCCTCCGCGTCGAACTGGGACTGGCGGATGCACGGGCGTTGCCGGTCCACGGACACAGAGCTCTTCTTTCCGTGTGAGGGGGAAGGGCAGGGCGCACGCATTCGGCGAGAACGAGCCGCAAAGCATGTCTGCGAGCCCTGCCCGGTGCTGACCGAGTGCCGAAATCACGCATTGATCACCGGTGAGCAGTTCGGCGTCTGGGGTGGCACGACGGAGAAGGACCGCCGGTATCTTCGACCACCCCGACTCGGTCGATACCGTTCATGACGGCGAAATACCCGCGGCGTCACCGCTCGTCCGTATCGGCTCATCGGCGGTGCGCGCGCAGCGCGGTGCGGAGTCCTGTGCGGCGCCCGGTGGCTCCGTCGGCGGGCGTGATGGATGCGGTGCGGAATTTCAGTTCGGACGCGGTCTCGGGAGCATCGTCGGCGGTCGCGGACAGAAACCGGTCCGGGAGTGCCAACTTGTGGATGGTGCGCAGGGTCAAAAGGTATTGCCTGGCAAGCGAACCGGTGGTGTAGGGCAGATCGTACTTCTCGCACAGTACGCGGACCCGCGTCGCGATTTCCGGGTAGCGGTTGCTGGGGAGGTCCGGGAACAGGTGGTGCTCGATCTGGTAGCAGAGGTTGCCGCTGAGGAATGCGAGCACCGGGCCGGCTCGGAAGTTGGCGGTGCCGAGCATCTGGCGTAGATACCATTCCGCCCGGGTCTCGTTTTCCAGTTCGGTGGGGGTGAACTTCTCTGCGCCGTCCGGGAAATGTCCGCAGAAGATCACGACGTAGGCCCACAGGTTACGCAGTAGGTTGGCGGTGAGGTTCGCCTTCAGCGTCCGTCGCCACCGCCGCCCGCTGAGGACGGGAAAGAGGACGTAATCCTTGCCGGTCTGCCGGACGATCTTGCCGATCAGTGCTCGGGTGTGGCCGGACTTCTCGGCGGCGGTGCCGGCGCGCTCCTGTTCGGAATACAACCCGTGCAGGGCGATGCCCCATTCGAACGTGGCCGCCAGCAACAGGTTCCGCAGCGGTTGTAGCAGGTTGTCCGGTTTCCACGGCTGGTCGCGGGTGATGCGGATGACGCCGAATCCGAGGTCGTCGTCCATCCCGATCACGTTGCTGAACACATGGTGGCGATAGTTGTGGGAGTACTGCCACTGGGACGACAGGCCCGCCATGTCCCACTCCCAGGTGCTGGAGTGGATTTCCGGGTCGTTCATCCAGTCCCACTGGCCGTGAGACACGTTGTGCCCGATCTCCATGTTCTCCACACTCTTGGCCACGGCGAGAGCCGTGGTCCCGAGTGCCCATCCGACGCGCGTCCGGCTTGCGTGGATCACCAGCCGCGCAGCGGCATCCAACCCGCGCTGGAAGGCGATCGTGCGGTGGATGTAGGTGGCATCGCGCTCACCGAGTGAATCGGTGATGTCCCGCCTGATCGCGTCGAGTTCGGTGCTGAGCGCCTCGACGTCCTCCGCTGTGAGGTGCGCATATTCCTTGATGTCGGATATCGCCATGGTCTACTCCAGATTCCGGACCCACGCCGGACCGGCTGTGCGTCAGTAGTAGTGGCGTCGGCCCGCGACCGCGTGCCCGGCCATCCCCATGACCTCGAGCACCACTCCGATGATGATGAGCGCTATCCCGATGTACAGGAGCGCTGGGACGCTGAGGACCAAGCCGACTATGGCGAGGATGATGCCGAGAATGATCATGATGAGGCCTGATTTCGGGACGAGGTTCGAGATTCGGACTGGTGTGGAGGGTCAGCGTGTGAAGATTCTTTTGATCTTCCGGCCTGCCTGCTTGATCTGGTCGCCGGCTTGCTTGGCTTTGCCCTTGGCTTCCTGCGCACGTCCCTCTGCCTCCATGCGCTCGTTTCCGAGCGCCTTCCCGACGGTCTTCTTGGCGGCGCCTTCAGCGGTTTCAGCTTTGTGCCGAAGCTTTTTCCCGATACTCATGGCGATGCTTCTCGTTTCTCGGTTACGCGGCGGGTGCGGATCAGGCGTCGTACGTGAGCGGGAATGCGTCGCCGCTGGAGTTCAACACGCTTGCGCCTCCGACGATCTCGGACGATCATGACGGCCTCCTGTGGCCCACGGTGCATAATCAAGTCAACGCCGGATTCCGTCGCAAGTCAACACTGTAGATCTACGGTTTAGGCCTACAGTTGAACGCGAGGGAAGGTGGCGAAGATGCCCGAGCGTCGTTCGATCCACTCCGACGATGGCCCGATCACCCGTGAGCGGATACTAGAGTGCGCGCTCGGGATCATCGACGGTGACGGCATCGACGGCCTGTCCATGCGCCGCCTCGGCAAAGCACTCGGCCGCGACCCGATGACCCTGTACCGCCACGCCCCGAACAAGGCCGCGCTGCTCGACGGGGTTGCCGAGCGTGTCCTCGAAGAACTCGAGGTCGACACCGACGACGGCGACTGGGCGACGCAGCTGCGGGAGGTCGCGCGGGGCTTTCGCCGGTTGGCCCTCGCTCATCCTCAGGTGGTCCCGCTATTGGTCACCCGGCCGCTGTCGACGCCGCTCGGGCTCAGGCCGCTCGGCACCCTGCGTCCACTCGAGGACATCCTGACCCTGCTCACCAAAGCGGGCTTCACCGACGCCGATGCCTTGCACGTCTATCGGGCATTGTTCGGCTTCCTCTACGGCCACGTCCTCAACGAACTGCAGGAACTCGTCGAGCGTCCCGACGAGTCCGACGACCTTCTGCGCCTCGGCCTTCACCGCCTGCCGATCGCCGAGTTCCCTCTGATCCGGGGCCTGGCGCCGGTGCTGGCGTCCTACGACGGCGCCGCCGAACTCGAACGTGGCGTCGACATCCTCCTCGCGGGCCTGACCGCGACGTCGACGCAGCCCGACTCTCCTCCGTCCCGGTGATGTGAACGCGCTCGGACGTCGAGCCGGTTCGGTCGAGGGCATCGACATCGAAACCGAGTGGGCCGAAAAGTCGAGATAGGGTTGGCTCGTTCGTCATTCTCTACAGCCGAGTTGTCACGGGTGAGAGGAGGACCTGTGCAGTACATGCTGTTGATCTACAACTGTGAGCGGCCCGAACCGGGCGATCCGGGTTTCGCCGAGGCGCTGGCCCGGGTGAACGCATTCGCCGACGAGTGCCGCCGCCGCGGAGTCTTCGTCTCCGGGCACCCGCTGCAGCCGGAGCACACCGCCACCACGGTCAGCGTTCGGGACGGTCGGACGCTGATCACCGACGGCCCGTTCGCCGAGACCCACGAACACCTCGGCGGCGCCTATGTCCTCGACTGTCGCAATCTGGACGAAGCCCTGGAGCTGGCCGCCTTGTGCCCGTTGGCCGAGCAGGGGTCGATCGAGGTGCGGCCCATCGTCGATGTGCCGGGCCTGGATCACCGTCCGGCGAATGTGACGGTCGTCGGCGAATGAACGCCGAACCGGGGCTGCAGCAGGTCTACCTGGAACACAGGGCCCGGATGCTCGCAGCTCTGATCCACGTGCTCGGCGACTTCGAACTCGCCGAGGATGCGCTGCAGGATGCTTGTGCACTCGCGTTGCGCAAGTGGGGCGACACCGTACCGAACGACCCAGTGGCCTGGCTGCTCACGGCGGCCCGCAACAGCGCGGTCGACCGGCTGCGGCGGGCGCGGCTCGGCCGGGAGAAGCTCGCCCAGGTGGGTGAACAGTCCAGGGTGGTGACGGTGATGACGGACGTCGGTGAGGACAGCCTGCTGCGCATGGGTGATGAGCGGTTGAGCCTGATCTTTGCGTGCTGTCATCCCGCCCTGGCCGAGGACGCGCGGGTCGCCCTGACCCTGCAGGCCGTGGCCGGGCTGACCGCCGGGCAGATCGCCCGCATGTTTCTGATCGGCGAGTCGACGCTGGCGCAGCGCTTGGTGCGGGCGAAACGCAAGATTCGCGACGCCGGCATCAGTCTGGATGTGCCCGCCGATCACCAACTGCCCGAGCGGGTTTCCGGCGTTCTCGCGGTGGTGTACCTGATTTTCACCCAGGGCTACGCCCCCGGTCGGCTCGAGCAGAGCACGCTGTGCGAGGAGGCGATCAGGCTCGCCGAGCTCGTCGCCACCCTCATGCCCGACGAACCCGAAGCGCTCGGACTGGTCGCGTTGCTGCTGCTGCAACACTCGCACCGCGCCGCCCGCTACGATCCCGCCGGCGACGTGGTGCTGCTGTCGGATCAGGACCGCTCACGATGGGATCGCGCCGAGATCACCGAAGCGATCGGCGTACTGGACCGGGCGCTACGCCTCGGCAGACCGGGTCCGTACCAATTGCAGGCCGCGATCGCCGCGTTGCACGCCCAGGCTGCTTCGACCGATCACACGGACTGGCCAGGCATCGCCGCCCTGTACACCCAATTGCTCGCGGTCGATCCGTCACCGGTGGTGGCGTTGAACCACGCCGTGGCCACGGCAATGGCGACCGGCCCGGAGGAGGGGCTCGCGCTGATCGACGAAATCAACGGAATCGACCGCTACCACCTGCTTCATGCGGCACGAGCCGATCTCTTGCGCCGTCTCGGCCGCACCACGGAGGCGGCAATCGCCTACCGGCGAGCACACGAACTCGCCGGCAATCCCGCAGACCGGCGATTCCTCGCCCGACGTCTGCTCGAACTCGACCTCACGGAGTCCCCATGAGACTGTCCATTCTCGACCACGGCCACAGCCGACGCACCAAACTGTTCCTCACGCTCACGTCCACCATGTCGCGCGTGGACAGCCCCGACATCGTGAAGCTCCTGCTGTACCGGCCGGGCTTCCTCACCCGTCCGCTGTTGGAGCTCACCGCCGACGCGATGCGCGGGCCGTCGTACTGGACCGCCGCGGAACGGGAGTACCTCGCGATGTGCACCGCGCAGTTGCACCGCTGTCCGTTCTGCATCGACACGCACGCCGAACTCACCCGCATCGCCGGCCACGGTGAGATCGACCCGGATCGTCCCGCGTCGGCACGGCCCCCACTGAGCGCCGTCCGCGAGTTCCTCGACACGATCAGCCGCACGCCGGACCGTGCCGACCCCGCCGGAGTCGCCGACCTGCCCGAACAGGCGCTGGTGGAGGCATTGCGTGTCAACCTGGTGTGGAACATCGTCAACCGCCTGGCCAACGCGTTCGGCTTCACCCTCCGAGAAGGCCAGTTGCACAGCGGTACCCGCGGCCTGCACCGATTCGGCTATCGCTTCCCCGGATTCCTGCTCGCCGACGGCGCGAGACCCGACGGCAGTGACGATGCCGTGGCCGACCTCCGCCACTCGGTGTTGCACCGGCCTGCCACCACCGCCCCCGCCCTGCGTCTCGCCGCCGCGTCCGGCGACCCGCTTCCCGAACCGTGGCAGGCTTACGCGGCGGCGGTCCGCGACGCCTCCTACACGATCACCGACAGCGACATCGACAAACTTCTCGCCGCCGGACCAAACGAGGATCAGGTCTTCGAGGTCACCGTCGCCGCGGCGGTCGGCGCGGCCCTGGAGAGTTTCGATGCCGGAATGTCCGCACTGGGACACACGTCCACGAGCTGAACCGAGCAGATCGACGGAAAAACCTGACACAGGATGTCAGGGTCTCGGTGCGAGCATGGTTTCACCGTTCGGCGCCGGGCCCCGGATCGACATCGACACAGACAAGGACCTCCATGCGCGAAACACGAGAAGAGCTCGACGAGCTCCAAACCCTCCTCGACGCCTCCCTGTCCCGCTCCACCGCACATCTGCGTTCCATCATCAACACCGAGAGCACCCTGACCGCAGAACAGCTCACCCAGATCGTCACCGGCATGTGCACCCTCGCCCTGTCCACCGTCACGACGAAGGGCGAACCGCGGATCAGCGGTGTCGACGGGCACTTCCTGCACGGGAAGTGGCACTTCGGCACGGCGCGCGGCGCCGCCAAGGCCCGCCACCTCGCCGCCCGTCCCGCCGTCAGTGCTGCGCACCTGCGCGGTGAGGACCTGGGTGTGTTCACGCACGGGACGGTGGAGATCCTCAACCCCCAGGACGGCGAGCCGGCCGCGGACTGGCCGGACCTGCTCGCCTACTTCACAGACTTCTACGGCGAAGACTTCTTCGACTGGGACAACGACGTGGTCTACTACCGGCTGCATCCGCACTGGATGACCGTCTACGCCGCTGACATCGCCAAGCTCACCGCGGCGCCGCGGTCCTGATCGGCACTGTCGACCCGGCACCGATCGGCGGGTGACGCGGTACCGTCGGCCGCGTGGCTCTCATCCATCACGCTCAGCTGTCCCCGTCCAAGGCCGAGATGCTCGGTGACTGGGTTCCGCGCCAGCCCTGGATCGGGTCCGCCGACGCGTCGTCCGTCGAGGTCGTCGGTGCGTACCGGTTCGACGATCCGGCCGGGGAGGTCGGCATCGAAACCCACCTGGTCCGGACGGCGGACGGGCAGGTCGTGCAGGTGCCGGTGACCTATCGCGGTGCCCCGATGGCCGGTGCGGAGGCGTCGCTGATCACCACGATGCAGCATTCCGTGCTGGGTGAGCGCTGGGTCTACGACGCGTGCGCCGACCCGGTGTACGCGAATGCGCTCGTGACGGCGATCCTGACGGGAGGGACCGAGGCGGAACTCCAGTTCGACATACCCGGCGAGCGCCGAAAGGTGACGACCAAGGTGTCGGGTAGCGGCTCACCGGGCTCGACCGTGCCGGTCGTCGATGCCGTGAACTGTGCGAATGAGGGAACGACCACCGTCATCACGACGGACCGGATCGGCGTGCGGGTGTTCCGGGTGATCGATCCGGATCGGGTCGCGCCTGTCGGCTCGCACACTCTGGAGGGCACCTGGCCGGGCCGAGGTGCGCCGGCGCTGCTCGCGATCGCGCATCCGACGGCGAACCACGACGTGTGACGCGGGAGGGGCGGAATATCTCCGAGGACGGTACAGTTGAACCCGTCGACGGTGTCGGACATACCCCGGGTACCACATTAAAATTGTCGCCGAGAGCGACCACTTGCCGAGAGGCGATATGACGGCACCGTCGCAGAAGCCGCCGGCACCATGTGGTGCCGGCGGCTTTCGTTCTGCGGTGGACCTCACCCGACAGGCTCGAATCCGGCCAGCATCTGCTCGAGTGCGGCCTGGTCGGGCCCGATGAAGGGGTCTGACTTCGGTGCCTCGGCGAGCATGTCCAGAAACTCGGCGGTGCGTCCGTCCGCCGGGGGGAGGTGGGTGCCGAGGATCCATCGCGGGTCGAGCGCTCGGAGCGCGGCGACGGTGCGCAGGAACTTCGTCTCGTCCACCAGATGCACCCAGGGACTGTCGACGGTGGCCCACAGGTGCTGCGCGGAACGGACGGCGTTGGGTGTGGAGTACCCGACGTCGTTGGCGGTGGCGAGTTCGGCGGTCTCCATCGGCGCCCCGAAGCAATCCGACGAGAAGTAGGCCTCGCTGCGGTCGTCGTAGAAGCCGACGGTGCTGGGATTGTCGAACAGCGGGGGCCGTAGCGCCGTCAGTGTCCGATCGCCGACGTCGAGGGATTGACCCGGATTGAGCAGGTAGACCCGGTCCATCGGGACGGGCCGTGCGCAGGACATGATGCCTACGCCCGCGAAGGTCGTGATCAGGCGGGCGCGCGGCGCCGCGTCGAGCAAGTCGAACAACGCGCCGGTGTGATCGCGGTCCGGATGCGTCAGCCAGATCCACTCGACATCCGCGGGATCGAGCACCGAGCCCAGGGCTTCCATGAAGCCGCGTCCGGGCAGGCTGAGTCCGGTGTCGACGACGACGGGTTCGGCGGCGTGGAGAACGTACGCGTTCACCGGTAGGTGCCCGATCCCCGGTACTTCCAGTTCGTCACTGAGAGCGGTGATATCACGTCGGATATTGTTGATACGCATGGGAACTCTCCTCAGTCGTCGTAGTCGACGCGGATCAGTGATCGGGCGATCGTGGCCAGGTCGGCTTCGGTCGGCTCGTATCCCCGCGGGACCTTCAGGCCCAGTTCGAACGGGGTGGCCCCGTCGTCGAGCGCGGCACGGAATGCGGCGCCTGCCTCGGCGGGGGTGGCCTCCAGTAGCAGGGCCCGGCCCCGGCGGACACGGCCCCGGTGGGTGACCGTCACGGGTGCGCCGTCGGCGAAGTTGCTCCGCCACGGACGCTCGGTGAACACGAGCGTCTGACCGTCGACGTCGTGCAGGCACACCGGCACCCGCAGGGTGCGCCCGGTACGACGGCCGGTGAACTCGATCAGCCCTTGGCGCCGGATGCGCCGCCCCAGTGACCGGGTCGTGAGGACCCGCCGGACCAACGGGTTGACCAGCCGCATCAATTGGGGTGGCGGCGGGCTCAGCCGCACATTCGTGGTATCGATTTTGGACATGTCACCGACGCTAGGAGCGATGGAGCGGGCGCACCATTCCACAATTCTGGTATTTCCGGCGCCGATCCGCGCTCGTACGATTGACTCGTGAGCGTGGATTCCGTGCAGTGCGCGGCAGACAAGGTCGCACGATTGTGCGCCGCACCACGCGGCCTGGTGTCGCTGTGGCGGGACGCGTCGGACGTCGTCGCCGGTGTCGTCCCGTATTACTGGACGCCGTGCTGGTTCACTCTCGACCCCGTGTCCATGCTGATGACCAGTCACTATCACTTCGGCATGGACGAATTTCCCGGGGAATGGCTGGCCGCCGAGTATTACGAGGACGACGTTCAGTCCGTCCCCGACGTAATGCGTTCGGCCGAAGGGATTTCCACGTTGCACGAAGCCGCGCACGGTGATCCGTCGGGAAGTCCGCGCTGGCGCCGGAACCGGACACTCGGCGGCGACCAGGAGCTGATTGCGCGGTTACGCACGCGCTCGGGAGAAACGTGGGGAGCGCTGAGCCTCTATCGCGACGAGGGGATGCCGATGTTCTCGGAAACCGAGAAGTCGTTCGTGCAGGAGATAGCGCCGGTCCTCGCGGGCGGTGCCCGCCGCGCACTGCTGTACGGGCAGGCCGAGGAACCGGAGTATGCCGATTCGCCGGGTTTGCTCGTCCTCGACGAGAACTGGAACATCGAATCCGCGACGCCCGGGGTCGACCGGTGGATGGTGGATCTGCCGGGCGGGGACTGGGATCGGGGGGAGTTGCCGGCCGCGGTGATCACTCTCGCCGGTCGTGTATTGCGGTATGTGGAAGACCGCGACCGGCTGGGCGACGTGGCCATCTCGCGGGTGCTGTCGAGGTCGGGGGCGTGGTTGGTGCTGCATGGGGCATGCCTGACGTCGACGGGCAGGCGGCGGATCGCGGTGATCGTGGAGCCGGCGCATCCGAGCCGCCTGTATCCGCTGCTGATGTCGGCGTACGGGCTGACCGAGCGCGAGAAGGAGGTCACGTCGATGGTGTTGCAGGGGGCGTCGACTTCGCAGATCTCCGTCGAACTACACGTGTCGGCACAGACCGTGCAGCAACATCTGAAGAGCATCTTCGACAAGACCGGCGTGCACAGCCGACGCGACCTGGTCGGCAAGGTCTTCTTCCATCACTACGAGCCGCGGTTTCGCGACAACGAAAAGCGGACCGCCGCGGGCAGGCCTGTCCGCGGCGATCCCTGGCATACACAGAGCAGCTGAGCCCGGGAATCCGGTTACACCGGCGGATGGGTTCCGATCCGGGCCGTAGTCCGGTGGCCTACTGTTCCTTCTTCAGGCGGGCGGCCAGCATGGCCTTGCCCAGATCGCCACCCTTCCGGCTGACGGCTTGGGCGCGGCGGAAGAAGTCGGCCAACTCGGCGTCGCCGTCCATGTCGGCATCCGAGATGTAGCCCTCCAGACGCAGAGCGTTGCTCAGTGACGCTTCGACGAACCAAATCAGGTTGTAGTCCTTGTCCCGAACACCGGTCACCGAGCGTGCATCTTGTTCACTCATCAGTGCGTCCTTCCCGAGAAACGGCCGACTGTCTTGTGGTTCCTGCCTACCCGTGTGGTTGCATCGTAAACGTGAGGCGCGCCGGGCTCAGGCGAATACCCAGTTCATCAGGACGACGTACAGCCCGGTCCCGAGGACGATCGAGAGCACCGCATTCTTGCGCCACAGGTGCACCGCGGCCGTCGCCGCCACCGCGATCAGTTCGGGGATCCCGTGCGACGGGGCGGTGACGGACACGTTCTTCAGGGAGTACGCCACCAGGATCAGCATGATCCCGGCGGGCAGGTAGACACCGAGGTAGCCGACGAGTGCGGACGAGCGCAACGGCATGACGATCGCGAAGGGAACGGCGCGCAGGGCGAACGTGACGATCGCCATGATCGCGATGGCCGCGAGGATGTAACCGGCGTCAGGCATCGGTGCGCACCTTTCGCCGGGTGACGAGGTAGCGGATGACGAGCAGGCTCACGAAGGCGCCCATCGCTATCGGCAGCATGTGTTCGGGGTCGACGAGTCGCGCGATCAGCGCGCACATCACGGCCATCGAGGGAACCGCGAAACCACGCTGGGCCCGGATGGCCTCGATGGACAGCACGACGAACAGCGCGGTCAACGCGAAGTCGAGGCCGACGATGTTCTCCGGGATCCATTGCGCCGCGGTCGCTCCGAGCATCGCTCCACCGATCCAGTACGCGTGGAGATACAACTGCGAGTACACGATCACCCG
Source organism: Rhodococcus sp. P3_B8 (assembly GCF_056402775.1). Taxonomy (NCBI): domain Bacteria; kingdom Bacillati; phylum Actinomycetota; class Actinomycetes; order Mycobacteriales; family Nocardiaceae; genus Rhodococcus; species Rhodococcus sp. P3_B8. The sequence continues at coordinate 153,801 of NZ_JBFUGT010000008.1, read as the reverse complement.
GCCGGACATCGACTTCCGGTCGCCGGTGACCGTCATGGCGTACGCCTCGTCGGTCAGCGCGAACATGCTGTAGGAGCGGGCGAGCCGGCCCTTCACCCTGTCGAGGGGAAAGCTCAAGGCGTAGAACACGTGCCGGAAGTTCACCAGCAACGCGGTCAGCGCGATGTACGGGAGAGGCGTCATCGCGGCCACCATGCCGACCGCGATGAATTCGAGGGAACCGGCGTAGATCAGCGACGTGAAGACCATCGCCCACCACGGGTTGAGCCCCTGCTGGACGACGAGCACCCCGAGGGCGATCCCCAGCGGAACCAGCCCGATTCCGACGGGGAGCGACGCCTGTAGGGCGCGACGCCACTCCGGGGCCTGCCGGGGGTCGGAGTCGACGACTGCGGTCGTCGCGAGGGTAGCTGGATCGATCACCACGCAAATCTATAGCAACCATCCAGGTGCGCGATTGCGAGAGAATGCCCATTCGGCATAGTCTGCGCAATAATAGTTCAATGGACGCCATAGATCACGCAATTCTCGACCATCTGCGCAACGACTCCAGTCTGACCAACACGGAATTGGCGGATCTCGTGGGTCTCACACCCTCCCCGTGCCTGCGCCGGGTCAAGAAGCTCGAGGCGGACGGCGTCATCACCGGCTACCGCGCCATCGTCAGCCAGGAAGCGCTCGATCGGGGGTTCCAGGTGATCGTCACCGCCGAGATCGGTGTGAACGACCAGGCGACCATCGAACAGTTCGAGTCCCGGGTCGCCGCCTTCGACGAAGTGATCGAATGCCGGAGGCTGTTCGGGATCCCCGACTACTTCATCCGGGTGGCGGTCCGCGACCTCGCGACGTACGAGAACTTCATGGCCACCAAACTCAGCGGGCTCCCCGCGGTCTCGCGGGTCACCTCGTTGATCAMGATGAAGACCATCAAGAGCGCCGACTGAGTCAGCGGTGCGCCGCGACCTCCCGGTAGAACTCGAGGTGTTTCTGCGCGACGTTGTCCCATCGATGTGAGCGAGCGAAGGCGCGCCCCTCGTCGAGGGAGGCGCCGTCGGCAGGTTCGGTCAGGGCGCGTGCCATCTCCTCGTGGGTGGACGCGTACCGGACCGTCCCGCGAAAGACCTCCCGGAGGACCGGCAGGTCACGTGCGACGACGGGAACGCCTGCCGCCAGGGCTTCCATCGCGGCCAGCCCGAATCCTTCCTTGGTGGAGAGGAAGGCGAACGAGCGGGCCTGGGCTACCAGCGAGGGGAGTTCGGCGTCGTCGATCGTTCCGAGGATGGTCGGTGTCACACCCAGCTCTGCGGCCCGCCGGTCGAACTCGTCCCGGTACCCCCGGTAGTCGAACAGGGTCTCGCCGCCGGCGAACACCAGCCGCAGGTCCGGTTGCTCCTTCACGAGCAGTGCGTAGGCCTCCACCAGGTCGATGCTGCCCTTGCGCGGTTCGATACCGCCGACCGCCAACACGTAGTCGCCCAATTCACCGGCCCACCTGCGGCGGCGCTCGGCGTCCTCGCGGGCTTCCTCGAATCGGGCGGCGTCCACGCCGTTCGGAATGACGGCGCACTCGAGACCCCACCCGGCGGAGACCTCCGCGGCGACGGCGGCGGACACGCAGATCCGCGCGTACGGATCCACGATCGCGCGCTCGTGGCAGGCGGCGAGCGCGGGCGTCGTGAACTGGTCGAGATGGTGGATGGTTCGCACGCACCGTCCGACGGCGTTGGCACTGATGCAGTCCTGCGCGTGGACGATGTCGTAGGCCTCCGGTGTGAAGGCGGCGCGCATCGTCTCGATGGATCGGAGGATCCGGTCACCGACGGTCTCGTCGTCGACGTGTGCGAACGGCACCACCCGCACGGCGACAGTCGGGTCGACCGGACGGAAGAAGGCGGCGTCGCCGTGCCTGCCCAGGGTCCAGACCGTCACGTTCGCGCCCTGCCGGGCGAGGGCCTCCGCCAACGCCAGCGTGTGCACGACTCCCCCGCGCGGTTTGGTCGAATAGGTCAGCAGCGCGATCCGCACGTCAGTGTTCTCCTCGGTCCAGCAGTCTCCGGTAGGTGTCGATGCGGCGTTCCTCCAGGTGCCGAAGCACCTTCCTGGCCCGATTCACCTCGTAGTCGACGTCGAGTTCGGCGACGGCGAGGCCACCCTTCGTTCCCGTTCGCGCGAGCACGTCGCCGCCCGGACCCACCACCTTGGCCTGACCTAGGAATCGCAGTCCACCCTGGATTCCGGTCTGGTTGGACGACACGAGGACCACCTGGTTCTCGGCGGCCCGGGCCGAGTCGTAGAGATCGAACAGGCGTGATTGCCGGTCCTGGGTCATGCGCGCCGCCCGGTCCGTGATGCTGGCCGGCCACGCGGACAACGCGGCGATGATCCGTGCGCCGTCGAGCGCGAGGGTGCGGGCGGATTCCGGGAACGTCTTGTCGTAGTCGATCAGCATCCCGATCCGTCCCACCGGTGTGTCGAAGGCGGTGAAGGAGTCACCCGCGGCGTACGCCAGGGATTCCCCGGCCGGCTGATGAACCTTGCGGTGATTGCCCAGCACTCCGTCGCCGGTCACGCAGGCGGCGGCGTTGTAGCGCACCCCGTCGCACAGTTCCGTGTACCCGATGCAGACCGTCATGCGGCCCGCCATCTTCGCGACGGCCCTCAGCTCCGGGCTGTCCGCGGCGAGCGCGGGCGGGAGTTCCTCCGTGTCCGGCCGCCGGAGATCCGAGATGTAGCCGCCGAGGCAGGCGTCGGGCAGGACCAGCAGGTCCACGCCGTCGTTCGTCGCACTCTCGATCAGCGCCTGCAACTTCAGGAGCGCGCGATCGATGTCGCGGCCGAAGTGCCCCGCCAACGCTGCCAACCGTGTCGTCACCATAGGCGTCAGGCTAGTGTCGCCGTCGCCGGCAACACACCCGCTTCGAGTTCGATGCGGTCCGCCAGATACTCCGCGTCCCGCGCCACTCCCGCGAACCGTCCCGAACCCCACGTGTGCTGCCACGGAAGGCCGAGGAAGTACAGCCCGGGCACTGCGGTGACGCCGCGGTTGTGGGTGGGATGGCCCGCACCGTCGAAGACGCCCGCGTGGAGCCACCGGTAGTCGGTCCGGAAACCGATGGACCACACCACCGACGTGATGCCCGACGTCGGCAGTTCCAATTCGGTGACCTCACGTTCGGGACGCCAGACCGGCACGTACCGTTCCTCGCGCGGCGCATCGATGCCCGCGCGGTCGATGTAGGCGTCGATGGAATCCTTGATGCTCTCGCTCACGGCGTCGGCGGCATCCAGCGACGACTCCAGAGTGGGCGCGAACCGCAGGGCGCCGTCCGCGACGTCGAGCAGCCGCCCGTACAGACGCATTCCCGCGAGCGCGAAGGCACGGAGGTCGATGTCGCGGCCACCGTCCCGGCCGGTGACGTAGTGGTTGGTGTTCTCCCGCTTGCCCAGACCGCCCGGGTGATCGGCGATCGAGACGTCGTAGGTGCCCATGTCGTGCAGCCAGGCCACGCAGTCCCGGCCGCGGTAGAACCGCGCGACCCGCGGCGCCCCACCGGTGACGAGGTGGACGGTGCGACCCGCCAGGTGAAGATCCTCCGCGATCTGGGCGCCGGACTGGCCGTTGCCCACCACGAGAACCTCGCCCGCGGGCAGCGCGCCGGCGCTCCGGTACTGCGACGAGTGCAATTGCGTGATGTCGGCGGGAAGCCGTTCGGCGAACCGGGGAACGACCGGAGTGTGGTACCCGCCGACCGCGACCACGACGTGGTCGGCGTGCATCGGGCCTTCCGTCGTGTCCACGTCGAACCCTCCGGAACCCGACTGCCGCACCGCCACCACCGCGACCCCTTCGCGCACAGGCGGATCGAAGGTGTCGGCGTACCCGCGCACGAACTGGTAGGTCTGCTCGCGGTTCATGAACCCGTCGGGATCGCCGCCCGAGTAGGTGTATCCCGGAAGGGTGCACTGCCAGTTCGGAGTGACGAGAGTGAAGCTGTCCCAGCGACTGTCGCGCCACTCGTGTGCGATCGACTCTCGTTCGAGCACCACGTGGTCGATTCCACGCTGCACCAGATGCCAGCTGATCGACAGGCCCGCCTGGCCGCCGCCGATCACGACGACTGTGTGTTGTTCGGTCATCACGACTCTCCGGGGAGTGAAGCCGGGTTCATCTCGAGGACCCGGACGAGGGATTGGGGGTCGAGGGTGCGGCCGGCGCGTTCGAGTTCCTGCATCTGCTCGGACGCGGACGTGCAGTACATCCCGAACTTGGCACGGACTCGCTCACTGGCCTCGGTGAGCGCCGTCGTGGTGCGTGTGAGGAATTCGGCGACCGTGTAGTCCTCACCGGCCACCAGGTGGTCGTGCATGACCAGCGACGGCGAGTAGCAGGACTGGGTGCGTCCGTTCGGCCACCGCACCGTGAACGTCATCTCAGGCATCGACGGGCTCCAGTTCGGCTGTCGTGGTGCGGAGGAACGACGGTCGCGCCGACGCGTCGAGCCGCGTGCCGCTCACCCGGTTCTCCGCGACGACGTCGTCGTACAGTTCCGGCCGGCGGTCCCGGAGGTTGTACATCCCGCCGCTGCGAATCGCGTCCAGTTCGGCTTGCACATCCAGCGTGGCCGAGGCGAGGCCGGGTTCCACGCCCGTGGTGGCGAGGATTTCGCCGCCCGGGCCGACGATCTTCGCGCTGCACACGAACCGGAGCGATCCGAACGTTCCCGCCTGATTCGACGCCACCCAGACCACCTGGTTCTCCGTGGCCCGCGCGCGGTCGTAGATGTCGAATCTCTGCTTCCACCGGTCGTCTTCGGGATTCTCGACGCGGTTGGTGCGGGCGGTGGGCCACGCCGACAGCGACGTGATGATCTCCGCGCCGTCGAGGGCGAGCGTCCTCGCGGCCTCGGGAAAGGCCTTGTCGTAACAGATCTGCATGCCCATCCGTCCGACCGGTGTGTCGAACGCTTCGTACTTGTCGCCGGCGCGGTAGCAGAGGTTCTCCCCCAGCGGCTGGTGCACCTTGCGGTACGAGCCGAGTATCCCGTCGCCGTGCAGCGTCACCGCGGCGTTGTACCGGTCGGCGCCGTCGGCTTCGCAGAATCCGAGGGTGATCACCAGGTCGCCGGCCATGTCGACGACCCGCCGGACCTCGGGCCCGTCCAATTCCAGTGCGGGCGGGAGGCTGCGGAGCCGCCGCTGCCGCTGCTCCTCGGTTTCGTCGCCTCCGCCCAGGCTGGGCAGGTAACCGCCCAGGCAGGCCTCCGGAAGCACGAGTAGCGAACTCCCAGCCGCCCGCGCCTGCTCGATCAGTTCCCCGATCGTGCGATACGCCTGTTCCATGTCGCGGCCGAACTCGGCTGCCGCAACGGAGATTCCGATGTCAGTCATGCTCTTCCCAATCCTGTGACCGTGGAGTGCACCACGCGTGTCGTTACGCCGTCGGGCCAGCGAAGGCTGACCCCCGGCTCAAATGTCAATTCCCCGCAAACGGCCGAGGTGGCCGGCCCGGCGGGCGCCACCGCGCTACCCCGCCGATCGGCGGTGATCATCGCGAACCCGGGGAAGCACGTCATCCAGTCACCCGCCGTCGCAGCGGGTGGCCGGGGGACCGATGCGACGTCGAGGACGGCGCCGAGTCCGCTCGCCTCGGCGAGCATCCCGGTAGTGCCCGCGATCCCCGCCATGCTGATGTCCTTCGCCGCGGCGGGGCGGGTGCGGGCGACGAACGAGGCCATGTCCCGCAGTTCGTCCGAGCTGCGGTGGGACGTCGAATCCCACTGCTGTCCGGTGTATCCCGGCCTCCACTGCCCGTCCAGGTCTGCTGTCAGCGTGAGCTCGTCGCCCACCCGGCCACCACCCGCGGGCACCGGATCCGCGGTGCGCCCGAGCGCCGTCACCGACAGCGCCGCGGGAACGCCGAGCTGAGTGTGGCCCCCCAGTACCGGTACGTCCCACGCTTCCGCAGCCCGGCTGAGCCCACGGATCACCTTCGTCAGGATCGACGTGTTCGGTGCGCCGACGGTGTCGAGCATCCCGACCGGGACGGCACCCATCGCCGACAGGTCGTTGAGGTTGACGAGGGCGGCGCACCATCCGGCCCACTCGGGATCGCGCTGAACCATGGCAGGCAGGATGGCGTCACACGCCGCGATCAGGTCGCTGCCCGGAACCGGTGCGCCGTCGTCGCCGCGGAACCCGCTGCCGCCGAGCGCATCACCGTGCGTGCCGAAGGGTGCCAGGGTGTGGGCCAGACAGGACTTCGTGCTCTGGACCAGACGCTCGACGCGATCGATCGGCCACGTCATGTGCACGTGCGGCGCGCCCGCCACCGTGACGTCACCCATCCGCGTCCAGCCCAGGTGGGCGAACATCGTTTCGTTCCGGCTCTGCACGGTGGCGTCGAACCGCAACACGCCGCGTGATTCGGCGTGGGCGCAGGCGGCGCGCACGAGCGCCTTTCCGATTCCTCTGCTGTTCCGGACGTTTCGACCCACCACGAGTCGGCTTCCCGCCCACCACCCGAGGTCGGTGCCGTCCGTCATCGGTGCGAGGCGAACACCGCCGAGCACCTCGCCCGTGGTGCTGATCGCCACGAGCACCACGGTGCGGGGATCGTCGTCGACATCGTCCCGGTCGCTGGCGGTGAACAGCCCCTGTTCCACGACGAACGTCTCACGCCGCAGTCGCCGGTACGCCTCGGTCATGACCCGACCGGTGGCGGGTTGCACGAGTAAGCTCTGCTGCGACTCCTGAATCGACGGCCCGGTGAGGACGGCGAAGTCGGAAGGAGTGCTCTCGGCGGTCGGTAGGTCCCACATGTCAGCCTCCGGCGTTCTGAAGGACGCTGCAGGCCCCACATGCCGCGCAGCCCGCTTTCTGGTCGGCGCCGCGCATGCCGCCCGCCTGCAGTTCCTTCGCCACCCGCGAGGTGACGTCGGCGAGCAGGGCAGGCGACGGCGCCTGCGCCCCGTCCTCGACCGCCAGCGTGCCGGCGAGCGGCCGGAACGGGACGACGAACGGGTAGACGCCCATGTCGATCAATTCGGCTGCGCCCGCGACCAATTCGTCGGGGTCTTCACCCAATCCGACCAGCAGATAGGTCGACACCTGATTCCGTCCGAAGACCCGTACCGCCTCCCGCCACGCCGCCCGGTACTCGTCCAGCGGCACCGTCGCCTTGCCCGGCATCCAGCGCCGCCGAACCTCCTCGTCCAGGGACTCCACGTGGATGCCGATGGAATCGGCCCCCGCGTTCCGGAGATCCGTGATGGTCCCGAGATCGCCGGGCGGTTCGCACTGCACCTGGATGGCGAGATCCGGGGCCGCCGCCTTGACGGCCGCGACGCATCGCGCCAGGTGACGGGCCCCGCGATCCTTGGCCGCGGACGTGCCGGTGGTCATGATCATCTGTGTGACGCCGTCGAGACGGACGGCGGCTTCGGCGACCTCGGCGAGTTGTTCGGGCTTCTTCACCGCGATGGTCGAGCCGGACTGCAGTGATGCCTCGATCGAGCAGAACCGGCACCGCTGCTGCGGGTCGTACCGAATGCAGGTCTGGACCACGGTGGTGGCGAGGACGTTCGTCCCGTGCAGCCGGGCGATCTTCTCGTAGGAGATGCCGTCGGCAGTGTCCAGGTCGTAGAACCGGGGCCGGCGCACCGGCTCGATCTCCACCCCCATGTCGGTGCCGTTCATCAGCAGGCGGTTTCCGCTGACTTCGTACGGGCTGTCGGACCGGATGGGGATGGCGCCGCCGATCCCGCCGATCAGTACGTGACCGTCATCGCTGGGGCCGGCGCCGGAGGTTCGGGTGACCGGGACGTTCAGTGACCGAATCCCACGTACTGCTACGTCAACTCGTGTCGAGAGATCGCTCATCGTTCACACCTCAGACCATGTAGGTGGAGTTGATGATGGCGCCCTTGCGGGAGTAGTGAATGATGGCGTCCTGCACATCGAGGGGATGTGCGGGCACGACGCCCTCGATCAGGTCCTCTTCCCTGCCGCCGTGCAGCGCGAGACCGAAGCGGCACGCGAAGACGGTTCCACCTTCGGAGATGAACGTCGCGAGCGCGTCGTTGATGTTCTGCTCGCCGGGGAACCCGTTGTCGCCGGTGGTCGGAAAGCCACGTGTCGCAAGGCAGTTGAGCGCTCCGGGACCGTAGAAGTAGATCGCGGACTCGAAACCCTTGCGCAGTGCGCGGGTTGCCTGCAGGACGGCGACGAAGCTGACGGAGGATTCGTGCGCGATGCCGTGCACCAGCGTGAAGTAGGACTCGCCGTCCTCGGCCTTGTAGTCCGGGAAGATTTTCGTCGACCCGTAGATGTTGCTGCCCTTGGGCAGTGCCGGGTGGGGAATCTCGCCGAGCGACTTCTGGATGTTCGCGGCGATGGTGTTCTCGATGTCGGTCACAGGGGACTCCTGGTCGGTCGTGGGGCGGAGGCGCCCGAAGGGCCTGAACGCGCTGATGAGATGCTGTGGGTGACGGCCCGGGCGTAGACTTCGATGTCTGTTCGCTCTGCGTGGGGAGAGTGCGTTGCGCACTCCGTCGACCTGAAACAAGTACACGGTTCGGCGATTTCCGAATGGTCACGCGCGGAACAAGCTCAGGTTTCGTAACCCTCACCGCGGCCCGAATCCGGAAATCCGGTCGTAACACCAACCGGGTGACTCTGCGCACCCGCCGGTCGCAAAGGTAAAGAGTCCTTTACTATGGGTGTTTCATATCCCGAATACAGAGAGAGCCATGACCAGCGCTTCGCGCCCCCGAAGACCCAGCCCGCCCCAGAGTGATCACCGCAGTCCCGGATACAGGGCGCGGGTGAACGCATGGTGACCGTCCTGAGCATCGGCTTCGGCGTCGTCGTCGTATTACTGATCACCGCCCTGACCGGCTACTTCGTCGCCCAGGAATTCGCGTACATGTCGGTCGACCGCTCGCGGCTCAAAGCCCGGGCCGAGGCGGGAGACTCGGGCGCCGCCCGCGCCCTCGGCGTCACTCGCCGCACCTCGTTCATGCTCTCCGGCGCCCAGCTGGGCATCACCGTCACCGGCCTGCTCGTCGGTTACGTCGCCGAACCCCTGATCGGACGCGGCCTCGGTGAGCTCCTCGGCGGCGTCGGCATCCCGACCGCGGTCGGGATCGGTGTCGGCGCCGTCCTCGCCGTCCTGTTCTCCACCTTCGTCCAGATGCTCTTCGGGGAGCTCTTCCCGAAGAACCTGGCGATCGCCCGGCCGGAACCGGTGGCGCGTTGGCTCGCGCTGTCGACGACGATCTACCTGAAACTGTTCGGCTGGTTGATCTGGCTGTTCGACCAGTCGTCGAACCTGCTGCTGCGCGCGCTGCGGATCGAGCCGGTCCACGACGTCGAACACTCGGCCACGGTGCGGGACCTCGAACACATCGTCGCCGAATCCCGCGACGCCGGTGAGCTGCCGCGGGAACTCTCGACCCTGCTCGACCGGATCCTCGACTTTCCCACCCGCACCGCCGGGCACGCGATGATTCCCCGCGCCCACGTCGACACCGTCCGGGCCCACGATTCCCTGAGCAGTGTTCGCGAGAAGATGGGCGCGGGCCACACCCGATACCCCGTGGTCGGGAGTTCGTCCGACGATCTGCGCGGCGTCATCCACCTCCACGACCTGCTCGGCGAGCAGGCCGACGGTCCGGCCGCGTCCCGGGCCCGTCCGGCCGTCGTCGTGCCGTCGTCGCTGCCTCTGCCAGACGTGCTGGAACAGCTGACGGCGGCCCGGGACGAAATGGCCCTCGTCGTCGACGAGTACGGCGGATTCGCCGGCGTCATCACGATCGAGGACCTCGCGGAGGAACTCGTCGGTGAGATCGCCGACGAGCACGATCCCGACGGTGACGCGTCCGTGACGGGCTCGGAGTCCGAAGGCTGGACGATGCCCGGCGATCTGCACATCGACGAGGTGGAGCGCATCCTCGGACACGACCTGCCGCCCGGTGACTTCGAGACGCTCGCGGGTGCCGTCATCACCGAGTTCGGCGGTCTCCCCGTCGTCGGTGACGTCGTCGCGATCCGATTGAATCCGGATCCGGCCGACCTGATCAATGACGCCGACCCGCCCGTCCGCAGCCTCGACGCCGAGGTGCGGGCAGTCGACAAGCACGTCCCGTCCTCGCTGTTCGTGAGGCTCCGCGTCCTGGAGAGTGACTCGACCGATGAGTAATCCATGGGTCATCGCGCTCGTCACCGTCGGGTTGATCGCGGCCAGCGCGTTCTTCGTGGCGATCGAATTCGCGTTGATCGCCGCCCGCCGCCACCGGCTCGAGGACGCCGCCCCCACCAGCAGGGCCGCCCGCGCGGCTCTGCGCAGCGCCTCCGAGTTGTCCGTGCTGCTGGCCGGATCCCAGCTGGGCATCACCGTCTGCACCCTCGCGCTCGGCGCCGTCACGAAGCCGGCCGTGCATCACTGGCTCACCCCGGCCTTCGCAGGTTGGGGTGCCCCGCTGTGGCTGGCGGACGTGCTCGGATTCATCCTCGCTCTGATCATCGTCACGTTCCTGCATCTCGTCGTCGGTGAGATGGCACCGAAGTCGTGGGCGATCGCGCACCCGGAGAAATCGGCGACCCTGCTGGCGATCCCGATGCGCGGGTTCATGTGGGCCACCCGCCCGCTGTTGCTGGTGCTGAACCGGATGGCCAACCGGTGTCTGCGGAAGTTCGGCGTGGAACCGGTCGACCAGGTGGGGGCCGGGCAGGATCCCGACGCGCTGCGGCACCTCGTCGAGCACTCGGCGACCGTCGGCACGCTCGACGAGCGGTACCACGGTCAACTGACCAGCGCCCTGGAACTCCAATCGCTCGCCGTGCGAGACATGGTGCGGCCGAACACCGCCCCCAGCAGCGTCGCCCCGGACGCGTCTGCGGCTGCGATCAGGGCGGTCGCGGATCGAAGCGGCCACCTCCGACTGCTCGTGCGCGATGAGGACGGGATCAAGGGGGTGGTGCACGTTCGTGACAGCCTGCGGACCGGCGACGCAGCCACGGCCGCCGACCTCATGCGCCCGGTGCTGACCCTCGATGCGGACGCCGCCGTGTACGACGCATTGCGCACCATGCGCGAGACTCGCAGCCACCTTGCGATCGTCACCCACAGCGAGCAACTGATCGGTGTCGTCACCCTGACCGACGTCCTCGCGCGTCTGCGCCCCGCGGCCGGGGTGGGCCACGGAAGCGGTACCCTCGCGGGGTGAATTCACGGTTGGATGTGGTCGCGCGGGTGCGCGGCTCCGTCGTGGGTTCACTGTCCGGCGCGGTCAGCATCGCCGCGCACGGCATCGGTGGAGGCGGAATGCCCCCGAGCGATGGCTCGGTGGTGCTGCTCCTCGCGGCGTGCGCCGCGGTCGGGGCGTCGGTCGCCGCTGTCCGGGTGACCACCCGGGAATGGCTGTTCGTGCTGTCGGTGCTCGCTGCGGGCCAGCTGATCGGCCACACCACGCTGGCCTTGGCCGCCGATCATTCCCATGGGCTGGGGCTTTCCACCCCGATGATCGCCGCGCACCTCGCCGCGATCGCGGTGGCCGCTGTACTGGTCCGGTCCGCCGAACGCGCCTGCCTCAGGGCATTGGCGGCGTTGTCACGGATCGTTCTCGCCGTCCTGGCCCCGCTGCAGGTCGATACCGGCACCTGGACCGCGACCCCGGTCTACCGCGCGAAGCTGTCGTTGTGGCTGCTGGTCGCCGCGGGCGCCGGCACCCGCGGACCACCCGCTCTCGTCTAGTCGAATCCTTTCTCACCGCCTCCCGGTGCACACCAGACGTGTGGTCGCCGGTCCGGCGTGTTCTCACACGGCACCAGCAGACTCCCGGCGGGTCCCGGTGCCGGTCCCTTCCTGAGTCGGCGCATCCCTGACCTCGAGTTGCCCAGCGCACCCCGGACGTGCGCGGCCTCGACGGCGCTGGGTGCTCGTCTCACCCGATTCGAAGCGAGATCGTCATGTCCATCCCTGACCTCGAACGCGACACACCGGTCGCGTCCTCCCCGGCGTCGAAGGTCTCCCCGCCGCCACGCAGTTTCCGGCCACTGATCCTGCGCCTGCACTTCTATGCGGGGATCCTGGTAGCCCCGTTCCTGGTGATCGCCGCCGTCAGCGGCGGCCTCTACGCTCTCGCGCCGTCGGTCGAGCAGCTGGTCTACCGCGACTACCTGCACGTCGATTCGACCGGCCCGGACCTGCCGATGTCCGAACAGGTGCGGGCCGCGCAGCAGGTTCGCCCGGACCTCACTGTCGCCGCCGTGCGCCCGGCGACCGAAGCGGGTGACACGACGCAGGTGATGTTCACCGATCCCACCCTGGGCGAGTCCGAGCGCCGCGCGGTCTTCGTCGATCCCGTCACCGCGGAGTCGGTGGGCGAGCTCGTCGTCTACGGCAGCAGCGGGGCGCTGCCGATGCGCACCTGGATCTCGCAGTTGCACCGGCACCTGCACCTGGGCGAGCCCGGCCGCCTCTACAGCGAGCTCGCCGCGTCGTGGCTGTGGGTCATCGCGCTCGGTGGCGTGTACCTGTGGGTGCAGCGCTACCGCACCACCCGCGCCCGCAACGCGGACGCCGCCAGGCTGTGGACGCTCGACCGGTCGAGCCGCGGACGCAACCGCACCCTCAGCTGGCACGGGGTGGTCGGCATCTGGATCGCAGTCGGCCTGGTGTTCCTCTCGGTCACGGGCCTGACCTGGTCGCGGTACGCGGGCGAGAACGTCGGCGAACTCCGCTCCGCACTGAGCTGGACCACCCCCAAGATCGACAAGAAGCTGGACTCGGCGCCCGCTGCCGGCGCTGCCGCATCGGGCGGTCACGACGGGCACGGCGCCGGGCACACCCCCGCGTCGGATCCGGGAACCCTCGACCGCAACGTGGGCGAACTCGACACCGTCCTCGAGGTGGCGCGGCGGGGCGGTGTCACCGGTGCCGTCGAGGCGACCGTTCCCGCCGACGCGGGCACCGCGTTCACCGTCACCCAGACCCGCGAATCGTGGCAGTTCTCGACCGACGCGATCGCGGTCGACGGGGCGACGGGCGCGGTGACGGACGTGTCGCGATTCGGTGACTGGCCGCTCGCGGCGAAGCTGACGTCCTGGGGGATCGCCCTGCACATGGGGTTGCTGTTCGGCCTGCTCAACCAGCTGGTCCTGGCCGTCCTCGCGGTGGCGTTGCTCGCCGTGATCGTCCGCGGCTACCTCCTGTGGTGGCGCCGCAGGCCCACCCGCGGCACCACCCGGGCGGTGGGCAGGCCGCCGGTGCGGGGCACCTGGCGGCGAATCCACCCGGCCGCGGCGGTGGCCGGGGCCGCCTGCGTCGTCCTCGTCGGCTGGTTCGTTCCGCTGCTCGGCGTCAGCCTCCTCGCGTTCCTGCTCGTCGACGTCGCGGTCGGCGCCCTCGCCCGCACCCGGGCAGGGTGAGTGACCGGGGCACCCGTGCAGCCGCGGCGGTTACGGCTTGGGAACCGGGTGCCCCTCCGAGGTCTGGACGACGACGATGCCGCTTCCGGTGAGGCACAGCTGATATGCCTCACCGGAACCGCGGCCGATCGCGGCGCCCATCTTCGCGGTCTTGCGGATCGTCGAGTGCAGGCCGGTCGACCACAGCACCGCACTCTGCATGTCGACGTACGTGGGGGTGTCCACGTTCAGGACGACGGGAGTGCCGTAGATGGTGACGGCGAGGACACCGCGGCCGGTGAACGTGGTGTTGAACAGTCCGCCGCTGAGCATCGACGCCCCCTCGACGCGGTTGATGTCCCAGCTGAGGGAGCTGTCGAACGCGAGGACGTTGGAACCGCTGACGGTCACCGACTCGTCCTCGAGTTCGAGCAGGAAGATCTCGTCGGCGTCGCGGGCGAGGAACACGTCGCCGCTGCCGGAGACCTTCATCAGCGACATGCCCTCACCGGTGAATGCCTTTTTGAAGAACTTCCCGACACCGCCGCTGCCCTGGTAGGCGAAGTCGACGTCGCCCTGGTAGGCGACCATCGATCCCTGCCGGGCAAAGAAGTGACCGCTGGTTCCGGCCAAGTCCACCTTGAGCATTCGGGGATTCTGTAGCACGAAGGTGCCCGGGTCACCACTGCGTTCCGCGTTCTTCATCAGGTCGCTGCGCATGACGGAATCCTATCCGTCCCGTCAACGAACCCATTCCGGTCCGGGCCCGTTGTCTTCTTCGAAGATCAGCCACGTCTTGGTCGACTGCACACCCTCGAGGCTCTGCAACCGTTCGAGGACGACATGACGCAGTGCGCTGTTGTCCGGTGCGCGCACCAGGACGAGAACGTCGAAATCGCCGCCCAACAGCGAGAAGTGCTCGACGAAGGGCAGTGTCCGGAGCTGGGTGGAGATCCCCCGCCACGAGTCCTGCCGAATGGAGAGGGCGATGAACGCGGACGAGCCGAGTCCCGCCTTGGAGTGCGAGATCCGGGTGGTGAAGCCTTCGATGATCCCCGCCTCCTGCAACCGCTCGATTCGGACGTAGGCGTGCGCGCGGGAGATGTGCGCCTTCTCCGCCAGCGCCCGCATCGAGATGCGGCTGTCGGCGACCAGTTCCTTGATGATGCGCCGGTCGATGGCGTCGAGTTCATACGTGTCCGCTGTGCCGCCGGCCATCTGTCCATCCCTACTGTGGTCGCTCACACTCCGGTGAGACATTCTGCCCTCAATGAGCCGATTCTAGACCGTTTGTCTCTGATTCCGCCTTTTCGTTGTCGATAGGTCGTTCAGTTGCGAGCATTGACGAACACAATGCATCTGGAGGTAGACGTGACGCTCGTAGAGCCGCCCCTGGCGACGCCGTATCGGAAGTTCCTTCCCGCCGAGTGCGCGGTGCAGTATCTGGACGCGGCCGGTGAGCTGACCGAAAGCGAGGCCCGGTATCCGAGGCCGAGCGACGATCGTCTGATCGAGATGTACCGGAACATGGTGCTGGGCAGGCGCTTCGATCAGCAGGCGACGGCTCTGACCAAGCAGGGCCGGCTGGCCGTGTACCCGTCGTCGCGTGGTCAGGAGGCCTGCCAGATCGCGGCGGCGATGAGCCTGCAACCCGGCGACTGGATGTTCCCCACGTACCGCGACTCGGTCGCGCTCGCCGCCCGCGGCATCGATCCGGTCGAGATCCTCAGCATGCTCGCCGGCAACTGGCACTGCGGCTACGACCCCGCCGCCCACCGCAGCGCCCCGCAGTGCACCCCGCTGGCCACCCAGCTCCTGCACGCGACGGGTGTGGCCTACGGCGAACACCGCAAGGGAAACGACACGATCGCCCTGGCGTTCTGCGGCGACGGCGCGACCAGTGAGGGCGACTTCCACGAGGCCCTCAACTTCGCCGCCGTGTTCAAGGCGCCGGTCGTGTTTCTGGTGCAGAACAACGGATTCGCGATCAGTGTGCCGCTCGCCCGGCAGAGCGCGGCGCCCACGTTGGCGCACAAGGGGGTCGGCTATGGAATCGGCTCCGAGCAGGTGGACGGCAACGACCCGGTCGCCATGCTCGCCGTGATGGACGAGGCCGCGAACTTCGTCCGCGCCGGCAACGGTCCCGTCATCGTCGAAGCCCACACCTACCGGATCGATGCGCACACCAACGCCGACGACGCCACCCGCTACCGCGACTCGGCCGAGGTGGAACAGTGGCTCGGCCGCGACCCGCTGGCCCGGCTGGAGAAGTACCTGCGCGGGAAGGGCCTGCTCGACAACGCATCGTCTGAGGCCCTCACCGCGGACTCCGAGGCCGCCGCATCCGCGCTGCGTGCCGGCATGAACGTCGACCGGCCCACCGACCCGATGGACCTGTTCCGGTACGTCTTCGCCGAACAGACCCCGCAACTTCGAGAGCAGCAAGCGCAGGCGGAAGCCGAACTGGCCGCCGAGTCCGAGGAGAACTGACACCATGCCCGTGCTCACCATGGCCCAGGCCCTGAACACCGCACTGCGCGACGCCCTCACCGCCGACGAGAACGTCGTCGTCTTCGGCGAGGACGTCGGCGCCCTCGGCGGCGTCTTCCGCGTCACCGACGGCCTGACCCGAGACTTCGGTGCCGACCGGTGCTTCGACACCCCGCTCGCTGAATCCGGCATCATCGGCTTCGCGATCGGCATGGCGATGTCCGGGTTCAAGCCGGTCGTCGAAATGCAGTTCGACGCGTTCGCCTACCCGGCGTTCGAGCAGATCGTCTCCCACGTCGCGAAGATCCGGAACCGCACCAAGGGTGCGCTGTCCGTGCCGATCGTCATCCGGATCCCGTTCGCGGGCGGCATCGGCGGGGTCGAGCACCACTGCGACTCCAGCGAGGGCTACTACGCCCACACCCCCGGGCTGAAGGTCGTGGCCCCGTCCACCGTCGAGGACGCCTACACCCTGCTGCGCGAGGCGATCGACGACCCGGACCCGGTGATCTTCCTCGAACCGAAACGTCTGTACTTCTCCCGCGCCGACGTCGACCTCGCGGTCGGCGCACCGATCGGACAGGCCGCCGTCCGGCGTCCCGGCCGGGACGCGACCATCGTCGCGTACGGGCCGTCGGTGACCGTCGCGCTCGAGTCTGCCGAAGCGGCCGCGGCGGAGGGGCACGACATCGAGGTGATCGACCTGCGGTCGATCGTGCCGTTCGACGACGAGACCGTCATGGCGTCGGTCCGGAAGACCGGCCGCTGCATCGTCATTCAGGAGGCGCAGGGGTTCGCCGGTGTCGGCGCCGAGATCGCCGCCCGCGTCCAGGAACGCTGCTTCCACCACCTGCACGCGCCGGTGCTGCGGGTCAGCGGATTCGACATCCCCTACCCGGCACCGAAACTCGAACGCCTCCACCTGCCGAGCGTCGACCGTGTCCTCGACAGCGTCGACCGGTTGCAGTGGAACGACTCCGTCGACACCCGCTGGGCGGTGACCGCATGAACAACCAGGTCTTCCTGCTCCCCGACCTCGGCGAGGGACTCACCGAGGCCGACATCGCCGAATGGAAAGTCCGGGTCGGCGACACCGTCACCATCGACCAGGTGGTCGTCGAGGTCGAAACCGCGAAAGCCGCGGTCGAGGTGCCGATTCCCTTCGAGGGCACGGTGATCTCCCTGCACGGCGACGAAGGCTCGACGCTGAAGGTGGGCACCCCGCTCATCACCGTCAGCGGAACCCCCGCCGCACACGAGCAGTACCGCGAAGAAGAAAAAGCCGGCTCGGGCAACGTCCTGATCGGGTACGGCACCAGCGAGGACATGCGACGGCGTCGCCGACGGGTCGGCGTGACACGCGAGGTCACACGACCGGAACCGAACCGTACCGGTGTTGCGCCACGGGTCATCTCGCCGGTCGTCCGCAACCTCGCGCGGCAGAACGATCTCGACCTGTCGCGGCTGCCCGGGAGCGGTCCCGGCGGTGTGATCAACCGCGCCGACGTCGAGAAGGCACTCGCCGCCACACCCGAGACAGCCGACGCGCAGCGGATTCCGATCAAGGGCCTGCGGAAAGCGGTCGCCGACAAGCTGTCGACGAGCCGACGCGAAATCCCGGACGCGACAACCTGGGTCGACGTGGACGCCACCGACCTCCTCGCCGCCCGCCGGGCAATCAACGCCACTCTCGACGCCGACGCCGGCGTGAGCCTGATGGCCCTGCTCGCGCGTCTGGCCCTCGCGGCGCTGAAGCAGTACCCGGAACTGAACTCGACCGTCGACACCGAACGCAACGAGATCGTCCGATACGGACACGTCCACCTCGGCATCGCGGCGCAGACACCGCGCGGCCTGGTCGTCCCGGTGATCGGAAAGGCCGACTCGCTCACCACCGTCGAACTGGCCCGGCAACTGCGGGACACGACGGCGCTGGCCCGTGAGGGGACGCTCCCGCCGGCACGACTGACCGGTGGCACGTTCACCCTCAACAACTACGGCGTCTTCGGTGTGGACGGCTCGACCCCGATCATCAACCATCCCGAGGCCGCGATCCTCGGCGTCGGCCGCATTATCGACAAACCGTGGGTGGTGAACGGGCAGTTGGCCGTTCGGAAGGTCACCCAGGTGTCGCTGAGCTTCGATCACCGCGTATGCGACGGCGGTGTCGGGGGCGGGTTCCTCAGACTGTTCGCCGACTACCTCGAGAACCCGATCACCGTGCTGGGAAGGCTCTGATGACCACCACCCACAGTGACGTCCTGATCCTCGGTGGCGGTTCCGGCGGTTACGCCTGCGCCTTCCGAGCCGCGCAGCTCGGCCTGTCGGTCACACTGATCGAAGCCGACAAGATCGGCGGAACCTGCCTGCACCGGGGCTGTATCCCGACCAAAGCGCTCCTCCATTCCGCCGAGGTCGCCGACACCGCGCGGACCGGTGCCGCGTTCGGCGTGCGAACGACGTTCGACGGCATCGACATCGAGGCGGTGCACCAGTACAAGAACGACACGATCGACCGGTTGCACAGGGGACTGCAGGGCCTGGTCGCCCAGCACGAGATCAGCGTCGTGAGCGGGCACGGAAAGTATCTCGGAGACAGGACGATCGAGGTGGACGGCACCCGCTACACCGGGACGTCCGTGGTTCTCGCGACCGGCTCCTACGCCCGGACGGTGCCGTCCATCGAACTCGGTGAGCGCATCGTCAACAGCGACGACGCATTGAATCTCGGGTTCGTCCCGAAGAAGGCCATCGTTCTCGGCGGTGGCGTGATCGGCGTCGAGTTCGCCAGCGTCTGGGCCTCGTTCGGTGCGGAAGTGACTGTCGTCGAGGCGCTCCCCCGCCTGGTCGCGGCGGAGGATCCGTGGTGCTCGAAGCAACTCGAACGCGCGTTCCGCAAGCGCGGTATCGCCGCCCGCACTGGGGTGACGGTCGCGGCGGCGAAGGAAACCGCGGACGGCGTTCTCGTGGAACTCGACGGCGGCGACACCCTCGAGGCGGAGATCCTGCTGGTGGCGGTGGGGCGCGGACCGTGCACCGGTGACAGCGGGTTCGCGGAACACGGCATCACCCTGGACCGTGGGTTCGTCGTCACCGACGAGCGGCTGCGCACCCCCGTCGACGGTGTGTACGCCGTCGGCGACATCGTGGCCGGACTTCAACTGGCGCACCGCGGCTTTCAGCAGGGTGTGTTCGTTGCCGAAGAGATCGCCGGCCTCGATCCCGTTCCCGTGGCCGAGCATCTCGTTCCGCGGGTGACGTACTCGCACCCCGAGGTCGCGTCCGTCGGACTCACCGAGGATGCCGCCCGCGAACGGTACGGCGACGTCACGGCCGTCGTGTACGACCTTGCGGGCAACGGCAAGAGCCAGATCCTGAAGACGTCGGGCGGAATCAAGGTCGTCCGAGCCGGGCACACCGGCCCGGTGGTGGGTGTGCACATGGTCGGCGACCGCGTCGGCGAGCTGATCGGCGAGGCCCAGCTGACCGTCGCCTGGGAGGCCCTGCCCACCGACGTCGCACCGTTCGTCCACGCGCACCCCACCCAGAACGAAGCACTGGGCGAAGCGATGCTGGCGTTGTCGGGAAAGCCGCTGCACGCGCACGGCTGAACGCATTCGATCCGCGTCGGGGAAGATCGCGCACCGGTCCGCGGTTGATATCGGAAACGACACAGGAGAACGCCATGACTCTTTCAGCGTCCGCGATCACCGAACCCGTCGCCGACCGGTTGGCCCACGAAGCCATCGTGTGGTTGACGACCATCGGTCGCAACGACACGCCGGTTCCCACCCCGGTGTGGTTCAGCTGGTCGGGCACCGAATTCCTGATCTTCAGTCAACCGGGCACCGCCAAGCTCGCGAACATCGGCAGGAATCCGCAGGTCGCGCTGAACTTCAACAGCAGCCCCACGGGTGGTGACGTGTCGGTGTTCACCGGGAAGGCCCGCGTCGACACGGACGGTCCCTCGCCGGAGGAGTGGGAAACCTACGTCGAGAAGTACCGCGAGGACATGGCCGGTCTGGACTACACGCCCGAGAAGTTCCGGCAGGACTACTCGACGCTCGTCCGCGTCACCCCGGACCGGTTGCGCGGCTGGTAACCCAGAGTTCTGGGCAGAACGACGGCACCGACGTCCCCGATGCGCCACCATCTGATGCGGAGCAATTCGCTCCCCACCGATACGGAGGAACTCGCATCATGGACTGGACACTCGAAGTGGTCGTTCTGCCCGTCAGCGACATCGATCGTTCCGTCGCGTTCTACCGCGACAAGCTCGGCTTCCATCTCGACCACGACACCACCAACGAGCACATGCACGTCGTTCAGCTGACCCCCACCGGTTCGGGCTGCTCGATCGTGATCGGCGACCTCCCGTCGCAGACGGAGATGGCACCCGGGTCGATGAGGGGACTGCAGTTGGTGGTCGCCGACGCCGCCGCGGCCCGCCAGGAGTTGCTCGATCGGGGTGTCGAGGTCAGCGAGATCACCGTGTTCGACGAGCGTGACGGGGGAACTTTCTTCGGATTCGCCGATCCCGACGGCAATACGTGGGCGGTCCAGCAGATCAAGGCGCGGGCGGAGAAGCCCCTGATTCCGGTCGAGGCCCGCGGCCGGTTCGGGGAGAACGGCTGAGGGTTCGCACGCTCACGTCAGGGGACAGGCGTTGCGGGTGTCGTCGACGAGTTGTTCGGCCAGGGTGAGGGCGGCGGTCAGTTCGTCGGGCGTCGTTCCGAGTCGGCCGAGGACGGCGTGAGCGCGAGCGGTGAAATCGGTGGGTGCGTTCGRCAGGGCACCGGCGGCAGCCACGGCGCCCTTCTCGTTGATCACCCAGCGCCGGGCGTGCGCGTGGAGGGCGTGGGCGCACAGGCACACCGCGCGAAACAGGCACCCCGCCACATACGTCGCATCGGCACGCGGGATCGCCTTGCGGGCCAGCACGGTGACGAAGTCCGCCTCCCACAGTCGCCGCACCAGGGCTTCGCGCAGCGGGTCCGGGTAGTGCTGCATGCCGGCGTGAAGCGCAGCGATGCGTCCGGACGGATCGGCGAGGATCACCGCCGACGCGAGTTCGCCCGCGTACGCGAAGTCCGCGAACCCGAACGGGTGACCGGTCTGGGCGTGAAACCCGTACACACCCTGCTGCGTGTCCTGCCACACCGCGGTCACCCGGTCGAGGTCGCGATACAGCCAGTCGACCGCCCGGCCGTCGAACGACAGCCACGCACCGCCGTCGACCCACGGTCCCCACTCACCCGTCCGGGTCGCCGATGCCCCGGCGCCCGCCCACTCCCGCGCGAGATCGTTCAGCCCGCCGGTGTCGAGGGCCCCGCCGTAGTAGACACCCAGGTCGTAGTCGGATTCCGCCGTGTGCGTCCCTCGGGCGCGGCTGCCGCCGAGGGTGACGCCGACGACGCCATCGACGCGGCACAACCGCTCGGCGAGGGGTCGCAACACCAGGTCCTCGAAATCCACACCCCACATCGTCCACCCCGGCCCGGCGCAGCGGATAAATTCGGTTCATGCTCATCTTGGGAACGACCGTGATCGGAGCACGCGACATCGGGCGTGCAACCAGGTTCTGGACCGAGGCACTCGGATTGACGGCGCTCCCGCCCGTCGGCGACAACGACTTCACCAACCTGACGCTGCCCGACGGCCGGCCACTGCTGGCGATCCAGCAGAGCGAACACGACGCGGAGCCCGAGCCTCGGCTGCACCTCGACCTGCACGCCCGCGACAGCGAGGACCAGGCCGCGGAAATCGAACGACTCGTCGGTCTCGGCGCGCAGCGGGTGCCGTGGGACCGGTACCCCGAGGACTCGGACTTCGTGGTGCTGGAGGACACCGAGGGCAATCGGTTCTGCGTAATCGACAACTCTCGCGCGCCCGAACAGTGCCGGCTCGAGATGTCCTGAGGTCACTGGGCTACGCGGCGCCCGCGTAGTGGGCGGGGCGGGGCAGCATCGGCCGGCAGACGGCGCGGGGGATGCCGCACACTTCGAAGAAGTCGATGACGATGGATCGGACCTGCGCGGAGACGACCGCTGCGGAGAACCCCGCCGAGATCTCCTGCTGCGGCAGTGAGCGGGCGAATCGTTCGAGTTCGTCGCTGATCTGGATTTCGTTGGGTTTCTTCGCGGGAGTCGCGAGAATCATCAGCCGCATCCGGTCGGCGAGGTGCGCCAGATCGGAAACGGCGTCCGCCAACTGCGGGTCGACTCGCTCGCCGTCGTACGTGGCGATCAGGGCGCGCCGCACCAGGACCCGGGTGTTGCGTGCGGCGTTGTCGATCGGGTCGGCAATCGATGCCAGCCGGCCGATGCGGCGACGTCCCCGCCAGTGAATCGGTGAGATCCGGGCCACCTCGGATCCGGAGCGCAGTTCGACGCGCATGCTGTCGATGGTCGACTGCGTCGAACGGGCAAGTGCGAGAGCATCCTCCAGAGCGGAGACGTCACCCGCGGCCAGGCCCTTCGACGTTTGACGGAGGGCCGCGGCCACGCTGTCCAGCACAGCGGCGGCGCACCGGCGTGTCCGTCGCACCGGGTCGGTGGGCAACACGGACAGCGCCACCAGGCTGAGCGCACCCCCGATCAGTGCGTCCACGACACGGTCGAACGGGTGGGCGCTCGTAGCGGATGCCATGGCTGCGACCAACGCCGCCGACGAACCCGCCTGCAGGACGATCACCGAACCACCGTCGAGGAGCACCGCGAAAGACATCGCCACCGCTACCACGAGGCAGATCTGCCACGGCCCGTTGCCGATGTATCGCACGACGACGTCCGAGACGATCGTTCCGATGGTGACGCCCGCGATCAACTCGCCGGCCCGGCGGCTGCGGGCGCCCCGCGCGACGCTCAGGCACACGACCGCCGCCAACGGAGCCAGCAGCGGCTGTTCGTGACCGGCCACCTCGACCGACACCCACCACGCCGCCCCCGCGGTGACCGCCGTCTGCGCGATCGGCACCAGGTACCCCGCGAAGCGAAGCAACGCGGCGCGCACTGACGGCAGTGCGGTGGAACCGACCTTCCTGAGAAGGGCGAGTATCGAGATGAGCTGGAGCACAGTGGTACAGCTTTCTGGACGGTCACACGTGGGCAGGAGCACATTCTGTAGAGCCCGCCGCGGCCGACGATCGCCGGTGGACAAGCCTTCGCAAGCTTGTCCTGGATTTCTTACGCCCGTGTAAAAGTCGCCGCTTTCATAGCGCAGATCACGTTATCCACGTGGTTTCGGGCGATGCGGGTCACAACGCTGCCGTCGCTTGTCGCCGGGCACGCTGCGCCACGGGGTCCGGGATCGGGAGAGCGGCCACGAGTCGTCGCGTGTAGTCGTGTCGAGGGTGGGTCAGCACGCTGGTAGCGGGGCCGGTCTCGACCAGTTGCCCGGCCCGGAGCACGGCGACCGTGGTGGATACCCGCTCGACCACGGCGAGGTCGTGGCTGATGAACACCGCCGCGAAGCCGAGCTCACGCTGGAGAGTGGCGAACAGTTCGAGCACGTCGGCCTGCACGGAGACGTCCAGGGCGCTGGTCGGTTCGTCGGCGATCAGCAGGGTGGGCTCCAGCACGAGGGCCCGGGCCAACGCGACCCGTTGGCGCTGCCCGCCGGACAACTCGGACGGCAGCCGCGTGGCGAACGACGCCGGCAGCCGGACCGCATCCAGCAGGTCGACAACCTTCTTGCGTCGCTCGGCGCGGGTGCCGACCCGGTGGATGTCGAGGGGCTCGGCGATGCTCTCCTCGAGCGTGAAGCGGGGATCGAGCGAGGCGGCGGGATCCTGCGGTACGAACGCCAGCCGACGACGCAGTTCCCGCAGCGCGGATCCGCGGGTGGCGGCGACATCTCGGCCGTCGACGCGGATCGCCCCGGTCGCCGGAGTAATCAATCCGGCGATCGCGCGACCCAAAGTGGTCTTTCCCGAACCGGATTCGCCGACCACGCCGAGCACCTCACCCGCGGACAGCTTCAATGACACGTTATCGAGCGCGCGGAACGCCGCCTGACCGCGCCGACCCGGGTAGACGACCGACACGGTGTCGACGTCCAGGACCGGGGTGCCTGCTTCTTCGACCCCGGCGACCGGTTCTGAATACTCGCTCGGCTGCGGAAGGCGGAGGACCGAATCGAGCAGATGCCGGGTGTACTCGTGCTCGGCTCGAGCGAAGATCTCGGTGACCTCACCGCGTTCGACCACCTCGCCGAGCTGGAGCACCACCACGCTGTCAGCGATATCGGCGACGACACCCAGGTTGTGGGTGATCAGCAGGATGCCGGCATTCGTTCGGTCTCGCAGCCGACGGAGCAGGGAGAGGATCTCGGCCTGCACCGTGACGTCGAGCGCGGTAGTGGGTTCGTCGGCCAGGAGCAGGACGGGGTCGTTGGCCAGGGCCAGGGCGATGACCACACGTTGCTTCTGGCCGCCGGAGAGTTGGTGCGGGTAGTAGTCGATGCGTTTGTCCGGTTCGGGGATCTCGACCAGGGTCAGCAGTTCGATGGCGCGTTCGCGCAACTGCTTCCGGCCCGAGCGGCCGTGCGCTCGCAAGGCCTCGCCGATCAGCCAGCCGACGGTGCGCACAGGATTGAGCGCCGTCTGCGGCTCCTGGAAGACCATCGCGACCCGTCCGCCGCGGATGGCCTCGAGTTCGCGTTCGGATGCGCCGAGCACCTCGACGCCGTCGACCTTCACGGAACCGGTCGCGATTGCGGTGGGCGGAAGCAGTCCCATCGCGGCGCGGGCAGTGATCGACTTGCCGGATCCGGATTCGCCGACGAGCGCGACGATCTCGCCCCGGTTCACCCGGAGACCGATGCTCCGGACGGCGGGGCGCGGATGGCTGAACGCCACCTGCAAGTCCGTCACGTCGAGGGCGGGAGTGGAGGATGCTGCGGTCACGAAGGTGGTCCTTTCTACAGGCGCCGCGCGTGCGCGAATGCCTGGGAGATCAGCAGAAAGCCGAGTGTCAGCAGGGAGACGACCACCAGGGGACCGACCGCGAACAGCGGGTTGGTCTCGAGATAGCGGTTGCCGTCGCTGAGGATGGAGCCGAGCGACGGAGTCGGTGGCACCACACCGATGCCGAGGAAGCTCATCGCACCCTCGATGAACACGGCGACCGACATCGACAGCGCCAGTTGCACTCCGAGTGGTTCGATCGAGTTCGGCAGAACGTGCTTGCGCAGAACCCAGCCGGTGCTCGCACCCGAGACCACGGCGGCCTCGACGTAGGGAAGTTCGCGCACCCTCAATACAGACGTACGTATGAGCCGACCGAACACGGGTATCTCGGCGAGGACGATCACCAGCACGATCGCGCGGACCCCGGGCCCGAGCACGGCGGTCAGGGCGATCGCCAGGACGAGCGCCGGGAACGCGAGGATCACGTCGAATACGCGCTGCGCGAAGACATCGGTGTATCCCCGGATACCGGCCACCAGACCGATCAGTGATCCGAGTATCGCGCCGGCGGGCACCGCGACGAACACGATCACCAGGTCGGCGCGAATCCCGAACAACACCCGGGACAACACGTCGCGGTTCACGTCGTCGGTGCCCAGCCAGTGTGTGGAACTGGGGCCGAGGAGGAATGACGCGTCCAACTGCTCGTCCGGCGCGAAGGGAGCCAGCACCGGGGCGAGCGCCCCGAGGAGCACCACGACCCCGACGAGTACCGCGCCGGCCAGACCTCGGCCATGCGTCAGACTGCGCCACAACGGTTCCGTGCTGCGACGTGGATCCCGATCCGCCGGGGTTTCCGGGACCAGGCCAGGCCGCAGGTCCGCGGGGCCGCCGGGAAGCGACGATTCCGGTGTCGTCACATTACGATCGACCAGCTCACTCATGCCTGTCCTCCCAATCGGATACGGGGATCCAGCCAGGCGTGGGCGACGTCGGTGAGCAGCTGCAACACCACGAACACCGCGACGGAGAGGACCAGCAACACCTGCACGAGCGGATAGTCACGGCTGTTGATCGCCTCCTCGGTGAGAAGCCCCAGGCCGGGCCAGACGAAGATCGATTCCACGAGCACGGCCCCGCCGAGCAACCCGCCCACGGTCAGTCCGAGAACGGTCAACACCGACGGCAGCGCATTCGGCAGCGCGTGCGCCAGGACGATGCGCCGACGGCTGACACCGAGCGACTGTGCCGTCACGACGTACGGTTGCCGCAGCTCGGTGTGCAACGCCTCCACCAGGAATCGGGTCAGGGCGGCCCCCGCCGGTATCGCCAGGGTGATCGCCGGAAGAACCAGATACTGCGCGGCGATGTCGGGCCGGGTCAGGAACCCGTCCGGTGGGGTCCCACCCGACGGCAGGATCGGCCAGAGGATCCCGAACACGAGCACCAGCAGCGTCCCGGTGATGAAGATGGGCAGCGCCGCCGCGATCGAGTTGTTCACCGTCACAACGGCGTCGAGCAGCCGATTGCGGAAGATCACCGAAGCGGTGCTGACGACGAGCGCGTACACCACCGCGATCAGCAGCGCGGACGCCGCCAGCACCACCGTGTTCTGGGCACCGTAGGCGATCAGGTCACCGATCGACCCGCCGACGATGTAGGACTTGCCGAGGTCGAAGCGGAACAGGGAACCGAGCCAGGACAGGTACTGCGCGACCAACGGCCGGTCCAGACCGAGATCAGCACGCACGGCCGCCAACTGTTCCGGGGAGGCGTCCGCACCGGCGAGTGTCTCCTCCGGGCTGCCGGGAACCAGGCGGAGGATCGCGAAGATGAGGAGTGAGGCGAGGAAGAGTACGAGGACGGCCGACGGGAGCCGCCTGGCCAGATAGGTCACCATGATGTCGAGTCCTGTGTCGGTGGGTGTGCGGGCGGTCGTCGGATCAGGTGCGCAGCAGGTACGTGGAATCGAAGCGCGGATCGTTGGTGCGGGACCAGTCGAATCCGCCGAGGTCGGTGGACACCACGACCTCGGTCTGCACCACCCCGATCTCCACCAGGAACAGCGACTCCAGCAGGTCCGCGTTCAGCGCGCGGTAGGCGTCGATCGCCGCGGGTGACGTGGGGTCCTGCTGCTGCCAGGCCGCCACCGCATGCGCCTGGTACTCCGGGTCGAGGAAGTTGGAGGCGTTCTTCACCGCGTTGAACGGGAAGGCCGCCACGGCCAGGGTGGACGGGGTCATCTGCGCGAACCCGTGCTGGGTGACCCACAAACCCGGGAACTGGCCGGCCACCAGCAGACTGGTCATCTGGGCTGCGTCGGTGGGGATCAGGTCGACGTCGATGCCCACGTCGCGAAGGTTCGCCTGGATGATCTCCGCGATGATCCGGGAGGTGCGGTCGGCGGGGTAGTTCAGCGGGATGGTCGGGACGTCACCGATCTCGGCGACGAGTGCGCGCGCCCGTTCCTCGTCCCGGCCGTAGGTGTTAGCGGTCTGTTCGTCGTAGGCGGGCGAGGTCCGCGGCCACGGCAGGCTGGACGCGTAACCCTTGCCGCGGTAGACGTCGGTGAGGATGCGGTCCCGGTCGATCGCGTACGCGATCGCCTGCCGGACCCGCAGGTCGTTCAGTGGCGGTGCGGAGACGTTGATCCCGATGTACTGGTCGGACTCGGCGCCCTCCAGTACGTGGGAGCGGAACCCGCCCCGGGAGACGGCGAGTTCGGCGTCGAGGGAGGGCAGATCGTAGGCGGCGTCGATCTGGCCGGTCCGCAATTTGGTCACCAGCGCCTGATCGTCGGAGACGACGGCGAACGTCACGCCGTCCAGGTGGGGCGGATCACCCCAGTAGTCGGGGTTGCGGGCCAGCGACAGTGAGACCTTCGGCTGCCAGGAGAAGAACGTGAACGGTCCGGTGCCGTTGAACACCCGCCCCTCCTTCAGTCCGTCGACCGTGTCGCCGTCGAGGATGGGCGCGACCGCCAGGAGATCGAAGATATTCCCGGTCGGCTGCGACAGGGTGAGCACGATGCGGTGCGGGTCGCTGGTGTCGAACGCGGTGATCGCCGCCGCGGTCCGCCGGAACTGCGCGTTCCAACTGGGATCCGTGTAGGTCCGCAACGTGAATTCGACGTCCCTCGAGGTGAATTCCTTGCCGTTGTGGAAGCGGACGTCGTCACGCAGCGCCAACTCCAGTCGACGTCCGTCGTCCGACAGCTGCCACGAGGTGGCCAGCCGGGGTTCGGGCTCGAGACTGCCGTGCGGGTACTGGACCAGAGTGTCGAAGACGTTGGCCGAGACTCCGCCGTTGGTGGGGTTGTTGCCCAGCGACAGGAACGTCGCGGGGATGAGGTCGGCACCGACACCGATCCGCGCCGTCCCGCCCGTGGGCACGTCCTCTCCCTGCTGGAGCACCGATTCCGTACCTGACCGCTGCAGGCCGACCGCCGAGGTGCACCCGGTGACCAGCATCACGAGGGCAGCGACAACCGCCGACACGACAAGGCCCCGTCGCGGGTGCGTGGTCGACGTGCGGAAACGAGAAGACATGGCTGTGTCCTAAGGGTCACCCGAAGGGAAGTGGAAAGGGCAGGAGAGACGCGGAACCCGTGAACACCCCGGATCGAGTTGTCCGGATGACGAGAGGCGTGAGGGGACGTTCAGCTACGGCAGCGACACCGCATGGAGGCGCGGTCGCAGCTGGTCGGGGTACCCACGGGATCGAAGCTAGCACCGGCTCGGAGGCCCGACCAAGTTCGATCAGTGGTTGAAATCTGCATGATTCTAACTACTCGACGGGCTCTTGGGCGACCGTAGGATTTCCCGGATTGCACGGGGAAATATTTCTCCGATTCTGTGGGGAAACACGCCTCGGCTAGTGAAAGGGATTGTGATTGTGACGGATTCGGCAACCAGCGGAGACGGGCAGGGTTTCGGGGGACAGCAGCTCCCTTCGGGAGCGCGAGGGTACGACGGATTCGGCGGACATATCGGGCGGACGAGTGCGGAGTCGACGCCGTGGTGGGCGCCGGAGACGAAAGCCCCCGCCGGTGCGCCGAACATCGTGGTCAT
Source organism: Rhodococcus sp. P3_B8 (assembly GCF_056402775.1). NCBI lineage: Bacteria > Bacillati > Actinomycetota > Actinomycetes > Mycobacteriales > Nocardiaceae > Rhodococcus > Rhodococcus sp. P3_B8. The sequence goes on along the minus strand of NZ_JBFUGT010000008.1, from coordinate 124,926 downwards.
CCTCATCGACGACATGGGCTACTCGGACATCGGACCGTTCGGCTCCGAGATCGACACCCCCAACCTGAACCGGCTCGCCGACAGCGGCTACCGGCTGTCGAACTATCACACCACCTCGGTCTGCTCACCGGCTCGCGCGGCGCTGCTCACCGGCCTGAACCCGCACCGCGCCGGCTACGGCAGCGTGGCCAACTTCGATCCCGGCTTCCCCGGACTGCGCATGGAACTCGCCGACGACGCGCTCAGCCTCGCCGAGATTCTGCGCGCGAACGGGTATGCCACGCACGCGGTCGGCAAGTGGCATCTCGCGCGCGACACCAACCTCGCACCGGGCCGCACCCGTGACTCCTGGCCCCTGCAGCGTGGATTCGACAGCTACTACGGCTCGCTCGAGGGGTTGAATTCGTTCTACTACCCGAACGAGCTGATTTCGGACAACTCCGTGGTCGACGTCGAGGAGTATCCGTCGGACTACTACGTCACCGATGACATCACGGACAAGGCCGTCTCGCGGATCAAGAGCCTGCGCGCCCACGACGCCGACAAGCCGTTCTTCCTGTACTTCTCGCACATCGCGATGCACGGACCGCACCAGGCCAAGCCCGAAGACCTGGCCAAGTACCGCGGCCGCTACACCGAGGGCTGGGACGCAGTGCGACGCAGCCGCTTCGACGCGCAGCTCGAGGCAGGCTTCTTCCCGCCCGGCACCCAGATGGCCGAACGCAACACCGAACCCGGCTACGACGCGCCGCCGTGGGACGAGCTCACCGAAGAGGAGCAGCTGCGGTTCGCCCGGTACCAGGAGGTCTACGCCGCGATGGTCGACAGCATCGACCAGAGCGTGGGGCGGGTGCTCGACACCCTCGACGAACTCGGCGAGACCGACAACACCATCATCGTGTTCACGTCCGACAACGGTGGCACCGCCGAGGGCGGCGCGGCGGGAACGCGTTCGTACTTCAGCCAATTCGTGCACGGACCGGTCCCGTCGGACTGGGTGCGCGACGTTCCGCACGACGAGGAACTGATCGGCTCGGAGAAGATCGGCGTCCACTACCCGCGCGGCTGGGGGCAGGCGTCGAATACCCCGTTCCGGTTCTACAAGGGCCAGACGTTCGCCGGTGGTGTCCGGGTGCCGTTCCTGCTGTCCTGGCCGGCCGGTCTCGGGCGTGCCGACGGCGACACCGGACTGCGCAAGCAGTACTCGTACGTCACCGACATCACGCCGACGCTCCTGGATCTCGCTGGACTCGAAACTCCGAGCCACCGGAACGGGCTTCCCGCCCAGGAGCGTGACGGTGTCAGCATCGCCGACGTTCTGCGTGACGCCGCGCAGCCCACCCCGCACACGGAGCAGTACGCCGAGTTCGGTGGTCACCGCGGGTTCTACCGGGACGGCTGGAAACTGCTGTCGCTGCACACGGATCCGACCCGGGTCGACGATCCACAATGGCAACTGTTCGACGTCGAATCCGACCCCGCCGAAACCACGGACGTCGCGCATCTCTTCCCCGAGAAGGTCCGCGAACTCGCCGAGGCGTGGGATCGGGCGGCGTGGCACAACACCGTGTTCCCGATCCTCAACGACCGCAAGGCCGTGCAGCGGCGACCCGACGAGCGTCGCCTCGCGGAGCCGGTGAAGATCCTCGCGGGCACGCCGACGCTGGAACGCTATCGGTCCAGTGTGCTGATCCAGTACCGCGACTTCACCATCGACGTCGCCACCCACCCGATCGCCGCGGGCGACGAAGGTGTCCTCGTCGCGCACGGTGACCCGCACGGCGGATACGTGCTCTACGTCGAGGACGGCCGGATCGTGTTCTCGGTCAACAGCTACGGCCGCGTCGCGCACACCTCCGCGCCCCTCGGTGCGGATGTGGTGGGCGTGCAGGTGCGGGCGGACGCCACCGAATCCGTCCGGTGGAACTTCACCGTCACCCTCACCGACTCGGCCGGGGTCACCACCGATGTGGCCACCCTCGATGACCAGTTCCAGCTGGTCGGCATGGCGCCGTGGACCGGGATCTCGGTGGGCGTCGACGCCCGCGGACCCGTCGTGTGGGATCTGCGTGAACGCCGCGGAACGTTCCGATTCACCGGCAGGCTGCGGTCGGTCACTTACACCCCCGGGCCCGTGCGGGTGCCTGAACCGGTCATCCAGGAGGTCGAGGAGCTGGCCGAGGCCATGGCCGACTGACCGAAGGGGTCGGGCGCGCGAGAACGCGCCCGACCTCCGCTGGGTTACCGGTCAGCTGTCGCCGTCGGAATCCTTCTTGCCGTCGGAATTTCTGCGCCAGTGGGTGAAGCGCTCCTTGATGTCCGCCGCGACGTCGCCGACGCCGTTGCCGACGGCGTCCACGGTGGTGCCCAGTCCGCTGCCGATCTCACGGAGCATGCGGATCAGCGGGTCGTTCGAGGTGTCGAAATTCTGTTTGTACGATTTCGCGGCCTTGCGGAATTCCTCGCTGATCTTGGCGTCGTCGTCCTCGCCGCGGCGCGGGTACTCCCCGCGGAGTATCGCCGCGTAGGCGCCGCTGTCCACCCACTTCTTCAGCTCGGCGGCGCGCAGCACCGAGAACGGATGGGTGAGCAGTTCGATGTTGAGGAGTTTGAGCACGCCGTCGCGCAGGTCGCCGCTGGCGTCGTACTCCGCGGCCTGGGCCAGGAAGGCGTCGGTGTCGATTTCGCTCACCCGAGAGCCGCCTGCCAGCTTCAACTGAACGCGGAGGGCGGTGTGGACGTCCTGCCCGCACAGCAAACCGGCACGGTCGCCGGACAGTTCCGATTTGCGCTGCCACTCCATGAGGGCGGCGATGATCGCGCGCAGCGCCCACCCGCCGATCGGGATCCAGCCGATGGTCCCGGCCAAGCGCATCAGATGTATGAGGATCGTGCGATACACCGCGTGCCCGGACAGCGCGTGCCCGAGCTCGTGGCCGATGATGAACCGCTGCTCCTCGTAATTCATCACGTCGAGCAGTCCGGTGGTGACCACGATGAACGGCCGGTCCATGCCGATGGTGAAGGCATTCACGACCGGGGTCTGCAGCACGAACAGCTCGGGTGTCTCGTCGGCGCCGAGAATGTGCACGCAGTCGCTGCGGAGGTCGTGGAGATCACTGAACTGCCGTTCGTCGACGCGCACGGACGTGGCCAGGTACATCAGCCGGTGCTGGCGCTCCTGCAACAGACCCGAGATGGTTCGGAAGACTGTGTCGAACCCCTTCAAGGTGCGCAGGGTGACGAGCGCCGCGCGATCCGCCGGGTGCTCCCACGCACGCGAGCTGATGTCCGGGAACGCCGTGCGAACGCGGTCTGGTGTGGTGGTCAAGCTTTCCCCCCTGGGTCGGTGTGCGCGGTGCAGAGCCCTCCCGGTCAGGGTAGCGCCGGAGGGTAGCGGCGGCGGTCGTGCTGGGCAGTTTGCCAACCGCCGACCACGGCGGCTGCTCCGAACATGCGCAGGATGCTCAAATGCGACGCTCGGTATTGCTCAAAGTGCGTTCCGATGGTCGACTGTTGTGCGAGATCTGCACACGAGACCTCGAAGATGCGGTGAGGTCGGTTCCCACAGGTCCGCCTGCCCGTCACCGCCGATCCGCCTCGCTCACGAACTGGGCCGAGGAGGATCGGATTCGGTGCCAGGAACTCACAGGCAAGGACGAAACGATGAACGACGCCCGCACGATCGACGACCACCCGGCGCAGCTCAGCCCGCGCGCGACCACTCCGGAAGCGCTCGTGGAGATCGAGAAGCGCGTGCTCTGGTTGGCGACGTCGATGATCCACCACGCCAACCGGGTTCGCCCGAATCCGACGGGGTTGAAGGTGGGTGGGCATCAGGCGTCGTGCGCGTCGATGGTGTCGATCATGACGTCGTTGTGGTTCGAGCAGCTCCGGCCGAGGGATCGGGTGTCGGTGAAACCCCATGCCTCGCCGGTGCTGCACGGCATCAACTACCTGCTCGGTGAGCTGGACGAGAAGTATCTGACGACGCTGCGGGAGTTCGGTGGCCTCCAGTCGTACCCGAGCCGGTCGAAAGATCCTGATCCGGTGGACTATTCGACCGGGTCGGTCGGCATCGGCGCGACGGCCCCGATCTGGGGTGCCATCGCCCGCCGCTACGTGAACACCCAGATCGGTTCTGCGGGCACGGGCCGCCAGTACTCGCTCGTCGGTGACGCCGAGTTGGACGAGGGCGCGGTGTGGGAGGCGATCCTCGACACGTCCGTGTCCGAACTCGGGGAGATCGTGTGGATCGTCGACCTGAACCGGCAGTCCCTGGACCGGGTGGTGCCGAACATCGCCGCGGGCCGGCTCGAGGCCATGTTCTCCGCCGCCGGATGGCAGGTGATCACCGTGAAATTCGGGACCCTGCTCGAGTCGCTGTTCACCCGGGCGGGCGGTGCGGCGCTGCGGACCCGGATCCTGGACATGCCCAACCCGGAGTACCAGCGGCTGCTGCGGTGCGACGCCGAGCAGGTGCGGGTGCGGCTGCCCGGCGACGGCCCGGACGCCGCCGCGATAGCGTCGCTGATCGCCGGCCTCGACGACGACACCCTCCTCAACGCGATCCGGAACCTCGGCGGTCACGACCTCGACGCCCTGCGCGCCGCGTACGCGCAGATCGACGACACCCGCCCGACGGTGATCATCGCCTACACGATCAAGGGTCGCGGCCTGCCGACGCAGGGGCATCCGCAGAATCACTCGTCGCTGCTGACCGTCGAGCAGTACGAACAGCTCGCCGCGGAACTGGGCATGGACCCGGCGAAACCGTGGGCTAGGTTCGACGCCGACAGTGCGGCGGGCCAGGTGTGCGCGGCGACTGCGGACAGGTTGCGGCGGAACCCCGTCGAACCGGCAACCCCGCCCGCGGTCCCGGCCGATATCGGCCGCACCCCGTCGGGGACGTCCACGACGCAGGCCGCCTTGGGCCGGGCGCTGCTGGACCTGTCCCGGGAGGCCCCCGACGCTGCGAAACGGGTGGTCACCGTCAGCCCCGACGTCTCCTCGACCACGAATCTGGCGGGGTGGCTGAACAAGGTGGGGGTGTGGTCGCCGAACGAGCGCCGCAACTGGTTCGACGACGACGCCGAGACGATCATGCACTGGCGGGAGAAGCCCACCGGGCAGCACATGGAACTCGGCATCGCCGAGACGAATCTGGTCGGCCTGATGGGTGAGCTCGGTGCCACCTGGAGTCGCTGGGGGCAGCCGCTGTTCCCGATCGGGGTGATGTACGACCCGTTCGTCGAACGCGCCCTCGAACCCTGGTCGTACGGCATCTATGCGGGTGGGCAGTCGATCCTGGTCGGCACCCCGTCCGGGGTGACCCTCGCGGCGGAGGGTGGGGCGCATCAGTCGATCAAGACCCCGTCGATCGGCCTCGAGCAGCCCGGGTGTGTGAGTTACGAGCCGGCGTTCGCGATCGACGTCGAGTGGACGCTGCTCGACAGCATCTCCCGCCTGGGCCGCCCGGACGGCTCCTCGTCGTATCTGCGGCTCTCGACCCGCCCGGTCGATCAGACCCTCGCCGCCGTCCCCACCGATCCCGCCGCCCGGGAGCGTCGCCGCCGTCAGGTGGTCGCCGGCGCGTACACCCTCCGGCACAGCGACAAGCCGGCGGTCACGCTGGTCGGGATGGGCGCGATGATCACCGAAACCCTCGCGGCCGCGGACCGGTTGGCCGAGCAGGGGATTGCCGCCGACGTCGTGTGCGTGACCAGTCCCGGGTTGTTGTTCGAGGCGGTGCAGGCGCGCCGCGGCCTCGCCGACGGCCCGTCGTGGATCCTCGATCAGGTGTTCCCCGCCGGCCGGGCGGCGCCGATGGTGACCGTCCTCGACGGGCACCCGCACACCCTCGCATTCCTGACCGGGATCAACCACGTTCCCGGTGCGGCGCTCGGGGTCAGCAAGTTCGGGCAGGTCGGTTCCCTCGACGACGTGTACCGCTACCACGGCATCGACACCGACAGCATCGTCCGCGCCGCCCTCGACCTCTCCTGAACGAACGGGACGCTCGTCGCGTCAGATCGAACGAGCGTCCCGTTCGTTCGGCGCAGACGGCACCGGCGATACCTTTTGGGTATCAGAAGATCCATAACTAGTGTTGGACTTGAATGGTTGGCGCTCCTAGCCTTGTGGACACAGCGCGCACCGACGGCGGCGCGATTGCGAACGAGGAGAACGAAACCCATGGCCACTGCGTCCCCCCACGAGATCGCTCACAAGCTCGGCTCCGGTCTGTTGTCGTTCCCGGTCACCCACTTCACGGAGGACCACTCGTTCGACGAGGCCGCGTACCGCGAGAACATCGGCTGGCTCGGGCAATTCGACGCCTCCGGGTTGTTCGCCGCAGGTGGCACGGGCGAGTTCTTCTCGCTCACCCCGCCCGAGGTGGAGCAGGTGGTCCGGGCAGCGGTGCAGGAGGCACCCGACGGTCTCCCGGTGATCGCGCCCGCCGGCTACGGCACCGCCACGGCCGTGCAGATGGCCCGGTCGGCGGAGAGCGTCGGCGCGCACGGCATCCTGCTGCTGCCCCCGTATCTCACGGAGGCGAGCCAGGACGGACTCGTCGCCCACGTCAAAGAGGTTTGTGCCGCAACCACTCTCGGGGTGACGATCTACAGTCGCGCCAACGCCGTCTACACCGAGGCCGCTGTCGCGGAGCTCGCGGACAGCTGCCCGAACCTGGTCGGGTTCAAGGACGGGGTCGGCAACATCGAGCAGATGACCCGCATCTACGCGAGTCTCGGTGACCGGCTGACCTACGTCGGCGGACTGCCCACCGCCGAGATGTTCGCATTGCCGTATCTCGCGCTGGGTGTCACCACGTACTCCTCGGCCATCTACAACTTCGTTCCGAAGTTCGCGCTCGACTTCTACAACGCGCTCCGCAGCGGAGACAACGCATTCGTCATCAACGCACTCAACGAGTTCGTGATCCCGTACTGCAACCTGCGCAACAAGAAACAGGGTTACGCGGTCAGCATCATCAAGGCCGGCATGACGGCGATCGACCGACCGGCAGGCCCGGTGCGCGCGCCTTTGACCGACCTCGATGCCGTCGAACTGGCCGAGCTCGCCGACCTGATCAAGAAGGTGAGCTGAGCCGCACAATCCGCGATCGATCATCGGAGAACGCCATGACACTCACCGCAGCGCGTGCGCAACTCGCCCTCGATCTGGTCCGGCGCCATGCCGCGACACTCGACGCCGCCGTCGCCGTCAGCGTTGCCGACGACGCCGGAAATCTGATGTGCTGCTCCCGGACCGACGGCGCCGCCGCGGAACTGCTGGACTCCGCGACCCGCACTGCGCTCGGCACCGCCCGGCGAATGTCGGGAACGACTGACGGGCACGGGGTAGGGCCGGCGCCCGGCGTGACGGTCGACTGCGGGATGGTCCCCGCGTGGACACCTCACCCGGCCGACAAACCTAGTGCGGTAGGCATACTCGCGGTCGCAACCTCTGTCGGTGGTGCCGGGCCGCACATCGTCGAGACCGTCATCGACGAGATCCACCGGTTCGACGAGCGACACCGCCGCAACATTTCGTGACACCGGCCCCGACAGCGACCGTTGCCCCGCTGGAAAGTCGTCTGTGACTATCTCGTCGCCCGCAATGCCGCATAGACTTGCCCGGTCGTGGCTTCGCGCAAGGCGTCAACTTCCTCGGACATCGGAACGTCGCGAGCTGAAGGATAGGGAATGCGATGATGAATTTTCGATCCGACACCCAGTGGAATTCGGTGAGCGCCTGGGACGACGATCCGGTGGTCGCGTCGTGGAACGGTCTTCCGGTGTTGGAACAGAACGTCACGGCCGACGTGTGTGTCGTCGGCCTCGGCGGGTCGGGTCTCGCGGCGATCGGCGCCCTGGTCGAACGTGGGCTGCAGGTTGTCGGCGTCGACGCCGGGCGGGTCGCGGCCGGCGCGGCGGGGCGCAACGGCGGCTTCCTCCTGGGCGGCCCGGCGACGTTCCTCCACTCGTCCCTCACGACCTGGGGGACGTCGTCGGTCGATCTCTATCGCGCAACCCTGCTCGAGTTGGACCGGCTTGCCGAGATGCTGGGTCCGGAGGTCATCGCACGGACGGGCTCCATTCGCCTCGCCGGATTGCCCGGCGAACCTGTCGACGACGCCGAGGCCGCCGACCGTGTGGTGGAACTCGCGGATTGCGCAGCACTGGCAGCGGTGTTGCGTGAGCACGACATCGCTGTCGAAGAATACGACGGCGAGCTCGGGCGCGGTCTGTTTCTGCCCGACGACGCGGCCATGAACCCCTCTCGTCGAGCTCTGGGGCTGGCGTCTCTCCTTCGGGGACGGGCCGGCCTGTACGAGCACTCGCCTGTCACCGCAGTGGAGAGTGGAAGGGTGACAACAGAACACGGTTCGGTCAGTGCGCCCGTCGTCATTGTCGCGGTGGACGGCAAACTCGAACAGGTCCTCCCGGATTTGCAGGGGCGGGTCCGGACGGCACGCCTGCAAATGCTCGGGACGGCGCCGGGGCTGCCCGAACGCCTGCCGTGCCCTGTGTACGGACGCTGGGGATACGACTACGCCCAGCAAGCGAAGGATGGGCGCCTATTCGTCGGGGGCGGGCGAGACCGTTTCGTCGACACCGAGTGGACATTCGACACGTCACCCACTCCGGACGTCCAGGGCTACATCGAACGAGTAGCGGAACGTATGGCGGGCAAGCCCGTCGACGTCGTCCGGAGATGGGGTGCGTCCGTGAGTTACACCACCGACGGCCGTCCCCTCTGCTCCGAGGTTCTTCCCGGCGTCATCGCCATCGGTGGGTACAACGGGACGGGAAACCTGGTGGGGCCCGTCGCTGCCCGTGCGGCTGTGGCACTGGCCCTGGACTCGACAGCACCACCGGTGTACTTCTCGACCTAGCCGGCGAGTCGAGGGACCACGGCCCTCGATCACGACGGCGCGGACGCCGGATCCCCGTTGTGTCAATCAGAGAATCGGTTGACGTCGAACAACTCCAAGGGGAATTCCGGGGTCGATCCGCAACTGAGATCGGCGGCGATCTCTCCGATCACCGGTGCAAATTTGAAACCGTGACCAGAGCACGCGGACACGACCGTCACGTTCCTGTAGGCGGGTGGATTTCCGATGATGAAGTGCCCGTCGGGTGTGTTCGTGTACATACACACCGCGGCCCGCACGGGGTGCGAACTCAATCCAGGCAGGTAATGACGAACGAGGTCCCGCAACGGGGCGGTGTCTTCGTCATGGACCACCCGATCCAGCTCGTCAGGGTCGGTCTCGCGCCCGCCGAGATGGAGCGCGATCTTGACCGTCTTGCCGTCCATGGTGGGGAAGCCGTACCACGTACCCTCCGGGCTGTCCCGCAGGAATACCGGGAACCGGTCGGGCCCGAACTGCGTGGGATCTTCGGCCGGGAACCATGCGAGGATCTTGCGCTCCACAGTCAAGGGGAGATGGGCGGCTGGGAGAAGGCCGGGAATCCAGGCGCCTGCCGCGACCACGACGTGGTCGGCTCGAATGACCTCGTGGTCGAGCCGCACGAGCACCGTGTTTCTGGGACCGTCCTCGATCCCCAGGACGCGGCTCTCGGGACGTACAGAGGCGCCCAGTTCGCTCGCACGGCGCGCTGCACCGGTGATCGCCAACTCCGGCCTGATCACGCCGGCATCCTTCTCCCAGATGGCCGTATCTCCCCCACGCAACCTCTGTGTAGGAAACCGGGTACCGAACTCGGCCGGGTCGAGAATCTCCTGGGTGAGGTCATGCACCCTGGCTGCTTCGAGGGAGCCACCCACAATCACGCCGCTCGAGGGGCCGATACTGAGGCCCCCGGTCATCGTCAAGACGGGTTCGCCGGTTTGCTCACCGAGTTCCCGCCATCCTCGGAGTGCGGCCCGGAGCATCGGGACATACGCGGGATCCTCATGGTATGCGGTTCTGAAGATGCGCGACTCGCCGTGCCCGGAGCCACGATCGTGCCCGGGAGTGAATTGCTCGAGACCGACTGCAGGAATACCTCGCTCCGACAGTCTCCACATGATTGCGGAGCCCATCGTGCCGGTACCTATCACGGCGACACCGGTCCTCGTCGTGGTCATCGACTGCGCACCAGCGTGTATTCACCAGCGGGGGAATTGTTCATGATCACAGCGGCCTCTCGAATGTGCAGTCGGTCTGCGGAGTCGGACCCAGACATGTTGCCATCCTGTCACTCCACACCGGTGTCGCCGAACGTCATGTGATCGAACACCGGAGCCGGAGGCGAAGCGCCCGCCGGGACAGATGTGACCCCAGTAYTCGTCATGGTGACGGTCACGGCCCGGCGTGAGGAACAGTCGACCTTACGGTGAGGGATCGAGACTCTGATCCTGCGACTCTTGCCCGCTGGTCGGCGCCACAGGATGATCTAGGAATGGCCGAACAGATCGACGACTACTTCACCTCTGTCGTGTCGGGGCTGGTTCCCGGGGAGAGCCGCCCCGGCGTCGGTCCGGAGGATCCGGTCCAGCCGCCGTCCCCGTTGTCGGTGCAGGGCGCTCTGGACCTCTTCGACGCCCAGGTCGGCAGCAGGCATCTCGATCTGGCGGCCCGCTGGTTGCGGTCGCGGGGGAAGGGTTTCTACACGATCGGCTCGTCCGGGCACGAGGGCAACGCCGCAGTCGCGGCCGCGCTGCGACCCACCGATCCCGCTCTGCTGCACTACCGTTCCGGTGCTTTCTTCCTGGCGCGGGCGCAGCAGGTGGACGGCAGTGATCCGCTGCGCGACGTCCTCCTCGGACTCGTGGCGGCGACGGAGGAACCGATCTCGGGTGGTAGGCACAAGGTGTTCGGCCGTCACGACCTCAACATCATTCCCCAAACCTCCACCATCGCTTCGCATCTCCCACGCGCTGTCGGTGTCGCCTTCTCCATCGCCCGGTCGGAGAAGGTGCATGTGCCCTCACCGTGGCCGGCCGACGCGGTCGCCGTCTGCAGCTTCGGGGATGCGTCGGCGAACCATTCCACCGCCGTCGGTGCCATCAATACCGCGGTGCACGCCGCCTACCAGGGGTTGCCGTTGCCACTGCTGCTGGTGTGCGAGGACAACGGGATCGGGATCAGCACCAGGACTCCGAAGGGGTGGATCGCCGCGAACTTCGGTGACCGGGCGGGCCTCGAGTACTTCGAGGCGGACGGCTCCGACCTGCCGGCGGCATACGCGACGGCGAGAGATGCCGCCGACTGGGTCCGCAGGCACCGGAAGCCCGCGTTTCTGCACCTGCGTACTGTCCGGTTGATGGGTCATGCCGGCTCCGATGTCGAGGCCGCGTACCGGCCATCTGCGGAGATCACCGCAGACTTCGACCGGGATCCGGTGCTGTGCACCGCGAAACTGCTGATCGAGCGCGGCCGCCTGAGCCCCACCGACATCCTCGACCGCTACGAGAACAAGCGCGCCGAGGTCCTCGAACTGGCCGAGCAGGTCGGCGAACTACCTCAACTGGACAGTCCCGCGGCGGTGATGAAGCCACTCACCGACAGTGCCGAGCAGGCCGCCGCGGCCGCGCCGGAGCGCGTCGACCCGGACCGTCGCGCGCAGTTCGTCGGGTCCCCGCTTCCCGAGGAGGAAGGTCCGCTCACTGTCGCTCTCGCGATCAACCGCGCACTGCTCGACGTGCTGGCCCGCTACCCCGAGTCGCTGGTGTTCGGTGAGGACGTCGCCCGCAAGGGCGGGGTGTACGGGGTGACCCGGGGTCTGATGAAGAAGGCCGGGTCCGCGCGGGTGTTCGACACGCTCCTCGACGAGCAGGCGATCCTGGGACTCGCGCTGGGAGCGGGGGTGTCTGGACTGCTGCCGATCCCGGAGATCCAGTACCTGGCCTACCTGCACAATGCCGCCGACCAGATCCGCGGGGAGGGCGCGACGTTGCAGTTCTTCTCCGACCGCCARTACCGCAAYCCGATGGTGGTGCGGGTTGCCGGGTACGGGTATCAGAAGGGGTTCGGYGGGCATTTCCACAACGACAACGCCGTCGCCGCGCTGCGYGACATCCCCGGAATCGTGGTGGCCTCCCCGGCGCGCCCCGACGACGCCGCGGCCATGATGCACACGTGCGCGGCGGCCGCGCGGACCGCGGGCGCTTTGTGTGTGTATCTGGAACCSATTGCGCTGTACCACACCAGAGATTTGCACGAGAACGGTGACGAKCRGTGGCTGGCMSCGTATCCGGATCCGGCRAAGCGGACCGAGAACCATGTGCCGATCGGCTCYGCCCGCACGTACGGTGACGGCACSGACCTGACGATCGTCACGTTCGGCAACGGTGTGTACATGAGTCTGCGGGTCGCGCGCCGTCTCGAACGGGCGAACATCGCCGCGCGTGTGGTGGACATGCGGTGGCTCGCACCGCTGCCCGTGCACGACATCGTCCGGGAGGCGAACGCCGCCGGCCGGGTGCTGATCGTCGACGAGACCCGCAAGTCGGGGGGAGTGTCGGAAGGTGTGGTGACGGCGTTGATCGACGACGGCTTCACCGGGCCGCTGGCACGCGTCACGAGCGACGACAGTTTCATCCCCCTCGGTGACGCCGCCCTCGAGGTCCTGCTCTCCGAGGAGACCATCGAGGCCGCGGCGGTCAAACTCGTGAGCCGGTAACATCCGCATCCCTCGCGCTTCGCTATGACGGCAACGTCAACCGGTATCCCCTCCGCCATTGCCAAGCCGTTGTCCGGTCGGGCATGTTCGAACTGCATCTCTCCACACCGGCGGACAGGAACATTTCATGAGTGGCGATCAGCGACCCCACATCGTGGTGATGGGGGTGACCGGCTGCGGGAAGACGACAGTCGCGCAGCAACTTTCCGAACTGACCGGCCACCGGTTCCTCGACGCCGACGATCTGCATCCGCCGTCGAACGTCGAGAAGATGGCCGCCGGTATCCCGCTGACCGACGACGACAGGGCACCGTGGCTCGCAGTCGTCCGTGACCGGCTGCAGGCGCTGTCCGATCAGGGACGCCGTGGCGTGGTGGCGTGCTCGGCGTTACGGCGGAGCTATCGCGACATCCTCCGCGACGTCTCCGACCCGGTGTTGTTCGTCCACCTCACGGGCGAGCGGGAGGTCATCCACGGCCGGATGCACGCGCGGAGCGGGCACTTCATGCCGCCTGCCCTGCTCGATTCCCAGTTCGCGCTCCTCGAGCCGCTCGACGCCGACGAGTTCGGCGTGGTCCTGGACGTCGATCCGGCGCCGGATGCGATCGCACGGGCCGCCGTCGAATATCTGCACGAAGAACGAAAGGTTGTCACACAGTGAGTTCGCACGGGAGTTTCGATGTGACGGGCAAGATCGCGCTCGTCACGGGATCGAGCCGGGGAATCGGCCTCGCGCTCGCCAACGGACTCGCCGAGGCGGGCGCGGAGGTCGTGCTCAACGGCCGCGACGCCGACGCCCTCGCACGCAGCCGCGACGAGATCGTCGACGCCACCGGTGCGACAGTCCACACCTGCGCGTTCGACGTCACCGCTCCCGAGGAGGTCGCGGCCGCCGCGCAGCGGGTCGAGAACGAGATCGGTCCCGTCGAGATCGTCGTGAACAACACCGGCGTCCAGCACCGCAGCCCACTGCTCGAGTTCGGCGACGACGACTTCCGTCGCGTGCTCGACACCAACCTGAGCAGCGCCTTCTTCGTCGGCCGCGAGTTCGCGCGGGCGATGGTCCGGCGCGGGCACGGAAAGATCGTCAACATCTGTTCCGTCCAGAGTGAACTCGGCCGGGCGGGCATCGCCCCGTACGCCGCGAGCAAGGGCGGGCTGAAGATGCTCACACGCGGAATGTGCGCCGACTGGGCACCATTGGGACTGCAGACCAATGCCATCGCGCCCGGCTACTTCGACACCCAGCTCACCGAGGCGCTCGTGAACGATGCCGACTTCAGTGCGTGGCTGACCACACGCACGCCCGCCGGGCGGTGGGGCCGCCCCGAGGAACTCGTGGGCGCACTGCTCTTTCTCTCGTCGCCGGCGTCGGACTTCGTCAACGGCCAGATCCTGTACGTCGACGGCGGCCTCACCGCCGTAGTGTGATCCCACCCGACCGACTCGAAAGACCACGATGCCGAACACTGCAACGCCTCGTATCCACCTCGGACCGCACCCGGACGCCGCCCTGATGCGCGGGATCGAGCGGGGCGGAGGCGTACTCGCCCCGCTCGACGACGCCGAAGCCGTGGTGTGGGCGCAGGGCCCCGACACGTTCCCGGCGCAGTTGCCGGACTCGGTGCGCTGGGTACAACTCCCCTCGGCGGGTGTGGAACCGTGGATCTCCGCGGGGATCGTCGACACCGAGCGGACCTGGACGTCCGCGGCCGGCGCCTACGCCGGCAACGTCGCGGAACACGGAGTTCTGCTGCTCCTGGCCGGTGTCCGTGCCCTCACCGAGCAGGTGCGCGCGACCTCCTGGCGCAAGGCCGAATTCGACCCGCAGGTGGGCACGCTGCGCGGGGCGACGGTCGCCATCGTCGGGTGCGGCGGCATCGGTCGCGCGATGATCCCGCTGCTCGACGCGTTCGGGGCGCGAGTGCTCGCCGTGACTCGTTCGGGAACCCCGGTCCCGGGTGCAGTCGAGACGCTGTCGTCCGATCGGACGCCGGAAATCTGGTCCAGAGCAGACCATTTCGTCATCGCCGCACCGGCGACGGCGGCGACCGCGCACATCGTCGACAAGGACGCACTCGCGCAGATGAAATCGACGGCGTGGATCGTCAACGTCGCACGCGGCTCCCTCATCGACACCGCGGGGCTCGTCGACGCGCTGAAATCCGGATCGATCGGCGGGGCCGCCCTCGACGTCACCGATCCCGAACCACTTCCCGACGGACATCCGCTCTGGACCCTGCCGAATGCCATCATCACGCCGCACGTCGCGAATCCGGCGACGGGGCTGACGCGGCTGCTTGCCGATCACGTCGCGTCCAACGTCGAACGGCCTGCTGCCGGAGCGCCTTTGATGGCACCGATCGACGCGAGCCGGGGTTACTGAATGCCTCGGTCGGCTTCCGAACTGGTCCGGATGTAGTTGGCGACGACACTGCGCAACACCTCGCGCACGGCCTCGGCAGGTCCCGAGAGCGGCTGATTGGCGGGTGTTCCGAGGGAGACCTGGACTTCGATGGTCGGTTCGATGCGGCGGAGTTCCAGGTTCTCCACGTTCATGATGCGGCGGGCCACGGAGAACGGTAATACCGTGGCGCCCAAACCATTTCGTACCGCCTGCGCCATCAGGGTCACCGATTCCACCTCCCCGACCACCCGTGCGTGCTCGAAGGCGTGTTCGTAGGCCTGCTCCACCACCTTGCGGATGGTGTGCATCGGGCCCGGCAGCAGCAGCGGCAGGTCGACGAGATCCTTGATGGCGACGGCCGTCCCGGTGTCACCGGGCAGACCGGTGCCTGCCGGCGCGACGACCATCAGCTCCTCGGTGAGGAGACGCTCGAAGTTGACGCCCTTGATCGGCCCGGCGTCGTAGAGCAGCGCCATGTCCATGCGGCCGGTCATCATGGCCTCGCTCAGCACGCCGCCGAAGTTCTCGTTGATGTGCAGAAGGATGCTCGGGTACCGCGACCGCACCGCGGTGAGCAGCGGCAACGCGATGGAACTCACCGTGCTGTACGGCGCGAGCCCCACGGAGACGCCGCCCGCCAGTTCTCGACCGACGACGCTCACCTCGGCTTGAGCGCTCTCCACCTGCCGCAGGATCACCTGCGCGTGCCGGTACAGCGCGCGCCCCGCATCGGTGGGTTCCACGCCCTGCTTGCTGCGGATCAGCAGCTGCTGACCGAAGTGGGTCTCCAGCGCCGTCATCTGCTGGCTCAGTGCCGGCTGGGCGATGTGCAGAATGTCGGCCGCCCGCGTGATGCTTCCGGCGTCGACGATGCGGACGAATGAGAACAAGCGTCGGGTATCCACGAGCGATCTGCCTTTCTGACGATGCGGCGACGCAAGCACGCCGCGGTTTCGACAAGGTTGCCGGGCGGAAACACCGCCGTAGCCAAATGCGAGGCCCTGTTCTTCCGGTTTTGCATCGCCGCTGTTCAAACACCATAGACGTTCGTTATCGCCTCACGTAAAACAGGTATTAACCGCCCGAACCGGATCCTGCGTAGCGTCCGTTTACATCGAAAGTTCACAGGAACTGCACCAGCGGTTCCACTGCAGGTCCCCATGGGAGGCACCGTGACTGTCAAGATCGATCTCGTCGCCGACCTCGGCGAGAGCTTCGGCGCATGGACGATGGGCGACGACGACGCGCTGCTCGACGTGCTGACGTCCGCCAACGTCGCGTGCGGATTCCATGCCGGTGACCCCAGGACCATGGACGCCACGGTCCGAGGATGCGTCGCCCGCGGAATCGGCATCGGCGCGCACCCCAGCTTTCCCGACCTGGCAGGGTTCGGCCGGCGCGCGATGGACCTCACCGCAGACGAGGTCCGCACGGACGTTCTGTACCAACTCGGCGCGCTGCACGCCTTCGCGACCTCGCACGGCACGACGCTCTCGCACATCGCACCGCACGGTCGGTTGGGAAACCTCGTCGCCACGCGCGCGGACTACGCACGTGCCGTCGTCGACGCGGTGGAAGCGTTCGACCCGCGGCTGATCGTGCTCGCCCAGGACGGTGAACTCGCCGACCACGCCCGTGAGCGGGGGATTCGCGTCGCGATCGTCGCCATCGTCGACCGCGCGTACCGCTCGGACGGCACCCTGGTGCCGCGGTCCGAGCCCGGCGCCGTGATTCATGACCAGGACACTCTGGTGGCGCGCACGGTGCAGATGGTGACCGAGGGTGTCGTCGAGGCCGTCGACGGCACCCGCATCCCGATCGAGGCCGACACGGTGCTGCTGCACGGTGACGGCGCCGACGCCGTACGCAATGCGCGAGCGATCCGGGAGGCGCTCCTGCGGGCGGGCGTTGTCATCGCCCCGGTGACGGAGGTCCTCGCGGCCAAGGAAGAGAAGGAGTCCGCGTCGTGTCCGGCGTGACGTGCATCCGGCCGCACCGGGAGTTCGTCCTCTCGGATTGCGGAGACTCCGCGGTACGTCTGACGTCGCTGTCCGCGGATGCCGAGGAGCGTTGGCGGGTGGTCCACACGGTTGCCGCCGCGCTCGATGCACGCGGCGACGAGGTCGCGGTCACCGGCATCATTCCCACGTACGACGCATTGCTGGTCGAATTCGATTGTGGTGCAACCACCCACGACGCCATCCGTGCACACGTCGAACGGCTGATCGAGCTCCCCGCGGATGCCGCGGCGCGCGGCCCGCGGCAGTTCGAGATCCCCGTCGTCTACGGGGGAGAATTCGGCCCCGACCTCGACGGCGTGGCAGCACACCTCGCACTCTCACCAGCCGAGGTGATCCGACTGCACTGCGAAGGCCCACTGACCATGCGCTGCTTCGGTTCCCCGGGCGGCGCCCCGATGCTGGACGGTCCCGCGTTCCCGCGGCCCGTCCCACGCCGCACGATTCCGCGGCCACACGTACCGGCCGGCGCGGTCGCTGTCGCGGGCAGGCAGGCCGTCGTCTCCGCGCGTCCCGCGCCGGGAGGCTGGCCGGTGATCGGTCGAACCCCGCTGACCATCGTCGATCCGGCGACGGACCCACTGTCCGACTTCCGGCCCGGCGACACGTTCCTCTTCGTTCCGATCACCGCGGCCGAGTGGTCGATGTACGAGGGCGTCCGTCATGGCTGAATCGATCACCGTCACGACACCCGGGCTGACCTCGATCCAGGACCTCGGCCGGCTCCGAGCGTCGCGGTTCGGCCAGATGACCGGCGGAGCCTCGGACCAGTACAGCGCCGACGTGGCGAACGCACTGGTCGGGAGCCCGCGTACGGCACCCCTGCTCGAGATGGTCGCCATGGACTTCGGCGCCGTCGCGAGCATCGACCTGCTCGTCGCGGTGACCGGAGCGCCGGCGGAGGTGCAGGTCGGGGGTGTCGCCCGCCCGCAGTGGGAGCCGTTCGTGTGGACCGCGGGCGAAGAACTCACCGTCCGCGGAATCCGCGACGGTCTCAGGGTCTACCTCGCCGTGCACGGAACGATCGACGCGCCCTGCCTGCTCGGTAGTTGCGCCCCCGACTCGGTTCTCGGTTTCGGCCGGCAACTGACGGTCGGCGAGTCCGTCGCCATCGACGTCGACGGACCGCCGATCGACCACCCGCACTTCTTGATGCCGCTGTTCCGGCTCGGCGCCCGGCCCGCGGCCTTCACCGGATGCTGGACCATCGACGTGACCGATGGTCCCGACGCCCACGAATTCGGCTCGACCTCCGCCCGATTGTTCGACACCCCCTTCGTCATCGGCGACAACTCGAACCACATCGGCCTCCGCCTCACACCGGCCGATCCGGGCAGCCCCGTCCCCAAGCGGGACCGGCCGACGGAGGTGCTCTCCCGCGGCGTGCCGATCGGTGCGGTCGAGGTTCCCGCCGGCGACGAGATCCTCGTTCTGCATCGTGGACGAGGGGTGACCGCCGGATACCCGGTGCTCGCGGTCGTGACCGCCACCGCTCTGTCCCAGCTCGGCCAGGCACGCCCCGGCCAGGAGGTCCGGTTCAGGAAGGTGACCGTCCCCGACGCCGTGGACGCGTACCGCACGCAACGACGCTCGATCGATCTCCTCCGCTCCCGCGTGGCCAACGCGTTCGCCAGTCTTCGGATCCCCCTTCACACAGAAACGACATCCGCCCAGCACAGCTCGGTACCCCAGATGGAGTCAGCATGACCAACGCGATCTCACCCGACACGGCCGGGCACACGTCCGAACACGAGGTGCAACCCCGCCAGCTCCGCAAAGTCGTTCTCGCAGGCTGCGTGGGCATCTTCGTCGAGCTCTACGACAACGGCATCTTCGCCTTCATGGCGACCGCCCTGGCCATCGTCTTCTTCGACGTCTCCAAGTCGAGTGACGCGCTGATGCTCGTCTTCGCCGGCTACGCGATCTCGTTCTTCGTCCGACCTCTCGGCGCGGTCGTCTGCGGCATCCTGGGCGACCGGATCGGCAGGCAGAAGATGCTCGTCTTCGTCATCATGCTGATCAGCGTCGCCACCGCGGGAATCGGCATTCTCCCGACCTACGCCGCGATCGGCGTCGCCGCACCCGCATTGTTGATCCTCCTGCGCATTCTGCAGGGCTTCTCCGTGGGCGGTGAGGCGGCGGGCGCCATGACGTTCCTCGCCGAGCACTCGCCGGAGGGCAAGCGCGGACTGATCACCAGCTACGCACAGATCGCGTCCTTCCTGGCCCTGCTCACGGGCACGCTCGTGGCGTTCGCGATGTCACCGTGGCTCAACGAGGCCGCCATCAACGGCGGCGGACCGGCCAGCTGGGCGTGGCGTGTGCCGTTCCTCGTCGCGATCCCGATGGGCATCATCGGCTGGTACATCCGCCGGGCCATCAGCGACACCCCGAACTTCGAGAAGCTCAAGGCGGAAGGCGGACTGTCCCGCAACCCACTGAAGGAAGCGTTCGCCACCCCCGAGCACCGCAAGGCGATGCTGCTCGCGCTGTTCATCCCGCTGATGAACGGCTCCGGCTACTACGTGCTCTTCTCCTACATGCCGACGTTCCTGAAGGGCGACAACATCGGCTTCTCGACCGGCACCGCCCTGCTCGTGACCGCGGCGAGTCTCGTGGCGATCTGCATCGCCATCCCGTTCATGGGTGCTCTCTCCGACCGTGTCGGCCGCAAGAAGGTCATCGCCGGCGCGGCGATCGCGATGGCCATCGGCGCCATCCCCTGTTACGCCCTGATCGCGACCGGCAACTTCGTGCTCGCAGTGGTGGGCGCATGCATCATGGCGGTGATCTTCGCCGGTCACACCGCCGTCATCCACATCCTCATCGTGGAGCTCTTCCCCACCCGGGTGCGGTACTCGGCGTACGGGCTGGGCTACAACATCTCCTCCGCGGTCTTCGGCGGCACGGCGCCCCTGCTCATGACCTGGCTGATTCCTCAGTTCGGAATCTACATTCCCGCGGTCTATGCCGTCGTCACCGCGGTGGGCACCCTCATCGCTGTCAGCACCATCACCGACCGGGCGCACGTGCCACTCCGCGACACGCTCTGATGGATCCAGACTCGGCCCGGTGGTCTCCTGACCACTCGAAGACCACCGGGCTGTACCAACTTTCACCACCACCAGCAAGGCAAGGGAGCGTTATGCCATTCAACGACTACCGGACGGCACTGGTCACCGGCGCCAACACCGGAATGGGTGCCGCGGTCACCGAGATCCTGACCAAGCGCGGACTGACCGTCTACGGTGTGGCCCGCAACAAGGAACGGCTCGACGAGGTCGCGGACAAGACGGGAATGATCCCGCTCGCCGTCGACATCACGGACATCGACGCACTGAGCGCCGCCGTCGAGGGGCTCGAGATCGACGTGCTGATCAACAACGCGGGAGTGTCGGCCACCGGCAACATCCTGGACGCCTCCGCGGATTCGGTCGACGCCATGGTGGACGTCAATCTCCGTGCGGTGCTGCACCTGTGCCGCCTGCTGATGCCGGGAATGGTCGAGCGGGACCTCGGCCACATCGTCAACATCAGCTCCATCGCCGGCCTGTACAACTTCTACGGCCACACCGCCTACCACGCCACGAAGGCTGCGGTGCACCAGATCTCGCGACAGCTGCGCAACGACACCATCGGTAAGCGCATCCGCGTGACGGAGATCTGCCCGGGCAGAGTCGAAACCGAGATCTTCGGACGCAACCTGGGCGGGTCGCCGGAGGCGATGAAGGAGGCGTGGGAGACGTACTACGAAGGCTTCGAATCCATCACGACCAAGGACATCGCCGACACCATCGAGTTCGCGATCGACGCCCCGGGCCACGTCAATCTCGGCCTGATCGAAATCATGCCCACATTCCAGGTACCGGGTGGACTCGACTTCATCCGGCGCAACGATCGAGACCCGAGGTGAACACCGCACAGCGAGAGTCCGGCATCCCGCTTCCGGCCGAAACCCTCGGGGTGGTGGCGCACGCCGCGGGAGACCTGCGCATCGAATCGGTGCCGCTGCGCCGGCCCGAACCGTCCGAGACGGTCGTCGAAATCGCCTACGGCGGGATCTGCGGATCCGACCTGCACTACTGGACGCACGGGGCGGCGGGTGAGTCGATTCTGAAGGCACCGATGCTGCTGGGCCACGAAGTGGTGGGAACGGTGGTGCAGGCCGCGGCGGACGGCAGCGGCCCCGCAGCGGGTGAACGAGTCGCCGTGCATCCCGCCACCCCCGGCGGTCGCGGCGCCAGGTTCCCCGCCGATCGCCCGAATCTCTCGCCGGGATGCACGTATCTCGGCAGTGCGGCGCAATTCCCCCACACCGAAGGGGCATTTGCGAAGTACGCAGTTCTGCCCTCGCGCATGCTGCGGCCGCTGCCGCCGGACCTTCCACTGCGCACCGCTGCCGTCGCAGAACCCGCCGCCGTCGCGTGGCATGCCGTGGCCCGCGCCGGCGACGTGTCGGGGAAGAGCGCACTCGTCGTGGGATGCGGACCCATCGGCGCCCTCGTGGTGGCGGTCCTGCGCCGGGCCGGTGCGCGCGAGATCACCGCAGTCGACGTGCACGAGTATCCCCTCACTGTTGCACGGGCGCTCGGCGCCGACCGGACCCTCGACGCCACCGACTCCGGGAGCATCGCGGCCGTCGACGCCGATGTCGTCGTCGAATGCTCCGGTAACCGCTTCGGGCTCGAATCGGCCATTCGCGGCGCGACGCGCGGCGGCCGAGTCGTCATGCTCGGACTGCTCCCCACCGGTCTTCAGCCCGCGCCGCTCTCGCTCGTCATCACGCGGGAACTCGAACTCGTCGGATCCTTCCGATTCAACGACGAGATCGATTCGGTGCTCGCCGCTCTGGCGGACGGCAGCCTGAACGTCGAACCGGTGATCAGTCACGAGTTCGGCATCGAGGCCGGCCTCGAGGCGTTCGCCGTCGCGAAGGACGCGTCCACGTCCGCGAAGGTGTTGCTGGCGTTCTGATTCAGTCATGCCCAACGGCTATCACCCGACAAGTAATCGGTCTTGTACAGGCGTGATGTGCCCCCGATAACCTGGGTGTGAAGGTTCCGCCCGAGTTCCCGGCCTCTTTCGTTCCCACGCCCTCTACCAGGAGGAACAATGTCCACCTTCGTCCCTGCAGCACGAGTCGATCAGATGCGTGAGTCACCGAGTGTGGCAGCTGCGCAACGGGTTCGCGAGCTCCGGGCGTCGGGGCGGGAGATCCTCGACCTGACGGTCGGAGAACCCGATTTCGACACACCGGACCACATCAAGGCGGCAGCCGTCGCGGCGATGAAATCCGGTCTCACCAAGTACACCCCCGTCAACGGTATCCCCGCACTGCGGGACGCGATCGCGAAGCGGATGCTCGCCCGGACCGGGGTCGAGTTCGCGGACAACGAGATCACCGTCGGCGGAGGTGCCAAGCAGGTCATCTTCCTGGCGCTGATGGCGACGGTGGAGGAGGGCACCGAGGTGATCGTGCCCGCGCCGTACTGGGTGTCGTACCCCGACATGGTGACCGTCCACGGCGGAACACCCGTCGTCGTCGACTGCCCGGAATCCGACCGGTTCCTGCTCACCGCCGAGAAGCTCGCCGCCGCCATCACTCCCGCGACGAAATGGGTGATCCTCAACGCACCGTCGAATCCGACCGGTGCGGTGTACAGCGAGCAGGAACTGGCGGAACTGGCAGCGGTACTCGACCGGAACCCGCACGTGAACGTCCTCTGTGACGAGATCTACGACGAGATCGTCTTCACCGACTCACCCGTTCCGAACCTGTTGTCGGCCGCGCCGCACCTCCGCGATCGGATCCTGGTGACCAACGGTGTGTCGAAGGCCTACGCGATGACCGGCTGGCGTCTGGGGTACGGCGTCGGGAACAAGGGCCTGATCGCAGCGATCAACAAGCTGCAGTCGCAGAGTTCCTCCTGCCCGTCGTCGATCAGTCAGGCCGCCGCGGCCGAGGCGCTCACCGGCGATCAGAGTTTCGTCACCACGTCCGTTGCGAGCTATCGCGCGCGGCGGGACGTCATCTTCGAATTGTTCTCCCGTATCGAGGGTTTGGAACCTGTGCTGCCGCAGGGCGCGTTCTATCTGTTCGTCGGATGCGCGGGCCTCGTGGGCAAGCGGACTCCCGACGGCACGCTGCTCGAGAACGATCAGGACGTGGTGCTCTTCCTCCTCGACCACGCGTCGGTGGCCACCATCCAGGGCTCCGCGTACGGCGCCCAGGCGTATTTCCGCGTCTCGTTCGCCACGTCCGAGGACGTTCTGCGGAACGCGGCCGCCGCGGTCGAGAAGGCCGTCGCGTCGCTCAGCTGATCCCACCCGCTCTTACCCGACCAACGGAGACATCATGGTTCACGTCACTACCAAGATCGACCGCGCCGACAAGACCGCGATCGACCGACTGGGCGCCTTCTCGGCCGCCACCATCCACGAAGCCCAGGGGCGCAAGGGTGCACTGGATTCGGGGATCAAGCCCATCGACCGCGACATGTCGTTCTGCGGAACGGCCTTCACGGTCGTCTGCCATCCGCGCGACAACATCATGCTCCAGGTCGCCATCAGCTACGCGCAACCCGGCGACGTGCTCGTCGTGTCCTCCGGCGACCAGCCCGCAGGACAGTTCGGCGACGTGCTGGCCAATGCGTGCGTGGCCCGGGGCATCACCGCTCTGGTCACGGACGGCGGGGTGCGGGACAGCCGGGAGATCCGCGAACTCGGGTTCCCCGTCTTCTCCAAGCACGTGTGCATCGAGGGAACGGTGAAGGAATCCCTCGGTCCCGTCAACCAGCCGTTGGTGTTCGGCGGCCAGATCATCTATCCCGGCGACGTGATCAAGGGTGACTGCGACGGAGTGGTCGTGGTCCGCCGCGACGAGGTCCAGTTCGCCATCGACGCCTCCCGTGACCGCGACGCCGCCGAAGCCGCCTACATCGAGCGCTACAAGAAGGGTGAAACCCCGATCCAGGTCAGCAATCTCGCCCAGGTGCTCGAGGCGAAGGGCCTCACCGTCGACCAGTGAGCCGGCCACTCCCTGCCGGAGATGTCCATCGGAGTTCCTCACGGCCGCGCCGGCGCCACCATCCGCGGGGTCGTGCTCGTCGCACTCGATGCGATGCGGCACAGCCACGGAGGAGGTCTGCCGCGTGGTGGCGGCGTCCGACACCAGCGGAGGATGCAACCGGGCGGGCGGGCTCGACATTCCGAAACTCGAGGCGTGGGTCGCGGCGGGTGGAACCCTCCCGACATACGCGGCCGGGGCACGCGACGTGGACGCGTCAGGCGTTTACAGACGCGACGGTCGACGACAGCGAGCGTGCGCGGTGGCTGCGCTGGGACACGTCGCCCGGGTTACAGGTGCGATCGCGCATCCCTTCGATGAAGCGGGTGGTGCGGGTCGGTCCGGGTGGCGACCGGAAATGCCGCGGCTACGTCCGCGGTTCAAAGCTGGGCCAGCATGGGGAACAGGGCGATCGCGGAGACGGTGATCCCCGCGACGCCGGCAACGACGCCCAGTAGGGCACGCAAAGATGCCGCCTCGTCGTCCGCGACCGTGGACCGCGACGTAGCGACGGCACCGCAGACCACCGCGCCCACTCCCAGAAGGAAGCCGAGTCCGACCACCCAGAACGACGCAACGGACAGCGCCGCCAAGGTGATCGACACGGCGGGCAACCGCGAACCACGCTGCTTACGTTTCTCGTTGCCGTCGACGGAGGAGCACATGCTGTGGTCGGCAAGCGGCCTGCGGGGGATGGCGGCGGTCATGATCCTCCTTCTAACGGTTGACGATTCGGGTCGCCGGACACATGTCGGCTGCACAGGGCTGGAAGCGTCTTCGGGACTGACTGTTCGGTCCGAGAACGTAGTCAGTGTTGTCGAGCCCGCTTCGGCGAGTCGATGGTCGCGACTCGGTCGAGGGTCTTCAGCTTGTGACGTAGACCCACTAAAATTTAGCACTCACGTCAGGTGAGTGCTAGTTCTTTTTGCTAAGCAATTTTGCCTCTCGCGCCCCTGATCGACCCGGCGAACCTGACCCCGACGACGAGGGCAAGCCACGACGCCGGGACCGCAGCGACCAGCACGGCGCCGGGTAGGACGCCGAGGATCGCCGCCGCGGTCAGCATCCGGTATCGGCGCCAGTCCACGTCGCGGCGCACGACACCGAAGATCAGCGCGGCCGAACAGATGCTGCAGATGTTGACCAGCAGCACCCCCGCTGCGGGGCCGAGGAGCAGCGTGAGCAGCGGGGCGGACACGAGCGCGAGACCGGTACCGCTGAGCCGCTGCAGGACGGCGCCGATCATCACCGTTGCGGCGACCGCCGCCCCGAGCAGGAGCACGGTATCGATCAACTGGTGCGTTCTCCGACGCCGATCTCCATCAGGTCCTCGCCGACGATCAGGTCGCCGGAGAAGCCGGCGGCCGCGGCCTGCCACCGTTCGGTCGGGTTGTTTCCCGGCGCGAGATGCGAGAGGACCAGTGTTTTCACCCCCGCCTCCTCGGCGACCGGGCCGACCTGCTCGATCGTGGTGTGCGAGTGCAGGAGGTGTTCGATGAACCCCTCTTCTTCCGGGCTGTACGGCGGTTCGCCGTAGAGGGCTTTGACCCAGTCGGCGTCGATCACCTCGTGGACGAGGATGTCGGCACCGGTGGCCAGGGTGATCAGGTTGGGGTTGGGCGCGGTGTCGCCGGAGAAGACGATGGATCCGTCGGCGGTGTCGAAGCGGAACGCGAAGGCCGGGTAGACGGCGCCGTGATCGACCAGGGTGGCGGTCACCTTGACGCGGTCGTCCTCCATGACCAGGAACGGGTCCATCACCGGGAACTGGTTGTCATTGGCTCGGGCCGCGACGGCGGAGGGAATCGGGATGTCGTGGGTGCGAATGAGCTTGTCGAGACCGGGTTTACCGGAGTCACGGAGCCGGTCGTTGATGTCGGTGGCGAATGCCTGGGTGAGGTAGTTGGTCATGTCCACCGTGCCCGGTGTCGGGTTCTCGGGGTTGACCACCGGGACGTCGGTGGTGCCGGAGATCGGGGGCAGCGCACCCCGGTCACCGGGCCCGTAGACCTCGACCGGCGCCGACCCGGGAAGTCCCTGGTACCAGCCGGAGAGCACGATGTTGAAGTAGTCCATGGTGTGGTCGGAGTGCAGGTGCGTGAGGAAGACGCTGCGCAGGCCTTCGTAGCCGTGGAAGTCGCCCTCCTTGCCGAGGTTGGCCCGCCGGAGTTGGTGTGCGACGCCCATTCCGCAGTCGACCAGGTAGATCGCGCCGTCGACGACGACGGCGGTGGCGATGCCGTGGCGGGTCTGGTCGCCGCTGTTGTGGGGGGCGATCCAGGTCATCGGGCCACCGGCGGTGCCGAGCAGGGCCAGGCGGGTGCGGTGCGCGCGTGCGTTGTCGACGTAAGCAAAGCTTCCGGTGCTCGCCGCGGAGGTGGTGGTGTCGGCGGCGGAGCAACCGGCCAACGCGGTCGCGGTCCCGAGTGCCATGACACCGGTGAGCAGTCCGCGGCGGGAGAGCGAATGTTGGTGAGCCTCATGGATGAGGTTGCACATCGAAGGGTCCTTCGCTGAAATTCGGCACGGCAGGCATCGGCAGGATGTGCGTGAGGCAGCATTGCCGGAGCGGTCCGTGGGGAGTGGGTGTCGACGTGGGTGCGGCCGCCGGCGGCGCAGGTGCGCCGACCGCGTGGGGGATTCAGGAAGCGAGCGGTGCGGGCCGGGCGGTGGTGGGGGTCTTCGTTCCGGCGCGTTCGCGTTCGGTCATTCCGCCCCATACCCCGTGCGGTTCGGGGGTGTTCAGGGCATGGGCGAGGCAGTGCGGCCGCACCGGGCAGTCGCCGCAGATCTTCTTGGCCGCGTACTCGCGGCGGATCCGTGGTCCGGCGGTTTCGCCGTCGGGGGCGAGGAAGGTGGCCGACCCGGTGGTGCGGCATCGGGCGTGGAGTTGCCAGTCCCAGAATTCGGTGACGGCGATGAGCTTGGCCTGCTGCCGCGAGAGCAGAGTCGACGGCACGGTGATTCTCCTCGGGGCCACGGTGACGGTCCGCCTCCGGGCAAAAGGGGGATCGGCGAACGTGGTTGTCCGTGGCCGGCCGGCGGGGTGGGTGCGCCACGCTCCCCACCCTCACCGGCCGGTGACGGTCAGCGAATTCCTATGCGGGGATGGGGGTTCCCCGGTGGGTTTCGCTGAGCTCGGCCGGGCGCGCGGACTGTCCGGAGCCCGGATCCTTGTGGAAGACACCGTTCTTCATGATGCCGACGATCTTGGACTGGTCCTGCAGGATGGTGATGTCCTCGAGGGGGTCACCGTCGATCAGGATCATGTCCGCGTAGAACCCGGCCTTGACCTGACCGAGGTCGTCGGGCATCCGCATGATCTGCCCGCCGAGGGCGGTGGCGGCGAGCAGGGTGTCCTTCGGGGAGAACTCGAGCAGTTCGACGAAGTGCTGCAGGTCGCGGGCATAGGTGCCGTGCGGGGTCCACGCGAAGCCGTAGTCGCCGCCGGGCAGCACCCGGATGCCGCGTTCCTTCATCTTCTTCAGCGCCTCGATCGCGCAGTCGAGTTCGTGCTGGTATCCGGCAGCTTCGGCGGCTTCGGGGGGATACCCGAACGCTTCGGCGTCGTGCAGGGTGGCGACCAGCCAGTTCAGCCCGGGTGCGACGAAGATGCGGTCCTTCTGCTCTTCGAGCATGTCCAGACCTTCCTCGTCGGTGAAGGAGGCGTGGTAGATGATGTCGACGCCGTTGCGCAGCGACATCTTCACGCTCTCCCCGGACCTGGCGTGTGAACACACCCGCAGTCCGCGGCGGTGCGCCTCGGCGACCGCGGCGAGGGTTTCCTCGTCCGAGAAGTAGTTGTCCTCGGCGTGCTGGTTGCCGGTGATTTCCTCGCCGGACATGCTCAGCTTCACCAGGTCCGCACCCAGGTCGACGTTCCGCCGGACGGCCTTGCGCATCTCCTCGGGACCGTCGGCGAAGGCGGTGATGCCCTTGACCAGGGCGCCGCCGGTGACCGCGATCTCCTGACAGTTCGCCAGGT
Organism: Rhodococcus sp. P3_B8; assembly: GCF_056402775.1. NCBI lineage: Bacteria > Bacillati > Actinomycetota > Actinomycetes > Mycobacteriales > Nocardiaceae > Rhodococcus > Rhodococcus sp. P3_B8. The sequence goes on along the minus strand of NZ_JBFUGT010000008.1, from coordinate 96,812 downwards.
AGCGGGGGCCGGGGATCTGGCCGGCGTTGATGGCGTTGCGGATGACCACATCCAGTCGCGGCTTGGCGGCCGCGGCACCGACACACATGGTGTAGCCGGAATCGATGTAGGTCTGCGCCGAGCGGGCACACAGCAGGGTGTGCTCTTCGACGCCCATCGTCCCGAGGCCGGGCAAGTCGGCGGAGTTGACCCAGGAGAAGTGGGTGTGAGCATCACACAGACCCGACATCAGGAACTTGCCCTGGCCGTCGATGACCCTCGCGCCTTCGCGAGGCAGATCTCCGGTGCCCTTGCGGACCTCGGCAATGCGTTCGCCTTCGACCAGCACTTCACCCTCGTACGGGTCGGAACCGGTGGAGTCGAAGATCCGAACGTTGGTGAAAAGGATGGACTGATCGGGGGTGTTGGCTGACGTCATTGTCGCCACTCCTTTCGTGGGAGAAGCTCAGGGCTTGGTCAGGAATTCCTGGAGCCGGTTGGTGACAGCACTGGGATCTTCGAGGGAGTGCCAGTGGCCCACCCCGTCGAGCACGTGCTTCTGGGCGTTGGGGTAGATCGAGAGCAGTTCGTCGTTGACCGCGACCGGGCTGACCTTGTCCTCGTCGCCGGTGAGCAGCAGAATCGGGACGTCGATCGAGGAGAAGTCGGGTTCGACGGCGGCGGCGAGGGCCTCGCAGGCGCTTGCGTAGCCCTCGGGGTTCTGGCCGAGCAGCAGTTCGCGGACCAGGGCCACCGACGACGGGCGGGTGCTGTGCGTTTCCTGCGACAGCGCCGCTGCGACGATGGTGTCGGCGACGGCGGACATGCCGCCTTCGCGGACGGTGCGGGCGCGGGCGCGGGTGGCGGTTTTGGCTGCCTCCGGCTGAGCGCGGACCGCGCCGAGGAGCGCGACCTTGCTGACACGCTGCGGGTACTTGGCGGCAAAGGTGTTCGCGACCAGGGTGCCCATCGAGTGCGCGACCAGGGCGGTCTGCTCGATGCCCTCGGCGTCGAGCAACTCGCGCAACTCCTCGACCCAGTTGTCGATGCTCGCGGGACCGGCGAACGGGGAGCGGCCGTGACCGGACAGGTCGTAGCGCAGCACGGTGTGGGTTTCGGCGAGCGTCGCGACCTGCGGCTCGTACACGGTGGTCGCACCGCCGAGGCCGTGGATCAGCACGACCGCGGGTCCGCTGCCGGTCTTCTCGACGAACAGCTCGCTGGTGCCGACCGGGGTGAGGTGGTCCACCGGGGCCGGAATGCCGATGCTGTTGCGCAGCTCGCCGAGGCCGGGTGCGGAGACGATCACCTCGTCGCCCTCGACCAGGTACTTCGGCGGGTCGAAGCCGATACCGACACCGACCGGGGTGCCGGTGGCGATCACGTCACCGGGTTCGAGGGTGATGCCGGCCGAGAGGGATTCGATGATGGTGGGCACGTCGAAGATGAGCTGGGCGGTGTTGGTGTCCTGCCGGAGCTCGCCGTTGACCCGGGTCTGCAGCTGCAGGTCGTTGATGTCGATCTCGTCCGCGGTGACGGCCCAGGGGCCGAGCGGGCAGAACGTGTCGAGGGACTTGCCGATGAACCACTGCTTGTGGTCGCGCTGCAGGTCGCGGGCGGTGACGTCGTTGATGAGGGTGTAGCCCCACACGTAGTCCATCGCGTCGTCGCGGCTGACCTTGGAGGCGCGCTTGCCGATGATGATACCGATCTCGCCCTCGTAGTCCAGGGCCGAGGTGATGTCGGTGTGCGGGTCGACCGGGTCGCCGGAGGCGATGACCGTGGCGGCGGGCTTGGTGAAGACCACCGGGTACTGGGGCACGTGCTGGCCGTCCGCGGAGCCGGTCGCGTCGAACCCGCTCTTGGCGAACTCGGCGGCGTGCTCGGAGTAGTTCCGGCCGACGCAGAACACGTTGCGGTGCGGGGTGATGGGGGCGAGCAGCTTTCCGCCCTCGGCGGGGGTGCTGGTGCTCAGCCGGCCGAGTGCGGCCCGGCCGCCGGCGATGATCTCCTGCAGCTCGCGCACTGGGGCACCGGTGTCACCGAACTGCACGGGCAGTGCAGCTCCGTTCGCGTCCACAGCGCAGACGACCGCGCCGTTCTTACCTTGAATCCGCGCGAAGCGCATGAGACCTCCTGTAAAACCAATGTGAACCAAACCGGGTTGCGGTTCGTATTGGTTACGATAGGTAGAGAACGGTGTGATCGTCAACACTTGATTTTTCGCCGTGTTGGCGGAGAAGCTGTTGACCATGCCCCTATAATTGGTTCGAATTGGTTCGTCGAGAGGAGTTGTTGTGACCCTGGCTGTGGGACCTACAGCGGCTGCTCTGCGGCACATCGAAGCCGTCGTCGCCGAGCGGCAGTTGGGCCCGGGGGACAAGCTGCCGACCGAGCGGGAACTCGCCGCCGACGCCGGTGTCAGCCGTGCCGTGGTCCGGTCCGTCCTCGAGGACCTCGAACACCGGGGAACCGTGGTGCGTTACGTCGGCCGGGGCACGTTCCTCGCCCCGCGGGAATCCGTCGACCCGGAGACGGCGAACCATCCCAGCCCCAGCGAGATCATGAGCTCGCGGCTCATCCTCGAACCGGAACTGCTCCCACTCGCCGTGGCAGCAGCGACCCGTGACGACATCGAGGAAATGCGGCGCTGCCTGCGCGGCGGCGACGGCGCCCGATCCTCGGAAGAGTTCGAACGATGGGACACCGCGCTGCACCACAGCTTCGCGCTCGCCACCCACAACATCGTCCTGATCGGGGTCAGCCAGCTCCTCATCGACAGCCGTCAACAACCGATCTGGGGCGGGCTGAAGAAACGCACCTTCAACCCCGAACTGCACCGCGAATACTGCGGCGAGCACGAGGACATCGTCGACGCCATCGCCGACCGGGATCCGGACAGCGCCCGCACCGCGATGCGCGTGCATCTGCGGCACGTCCGCACGACCCTGCTGGGAGACAACGCCTAACCGCACCACACGGCGTCCAGGCAAGGTGTCATTTCTGTCCGTGGAGCGAAACCGTCGCATCCGAGAGTGTGGGGCCTATCCGAAATTCGGTGGATCTGATTCTGGTGCATCGGAGAGGCGTCGCCCGTGCGCGTGGGGTGGGGGAGGTGGTCAGGGGTGGGGTGTGAGGTGGTTCCATGCGGTGCGGACGGTGTGGAGGGCGTCGGTGGCGGTGATGGTGAGTCGGGTTTGGCTGGCGAGTTGCGTGTGCCATTCGTTGTCGCTGGGCGGGGGGTGAAGACGTAGGTGCCGGGGTTTTTCCCGGTCGGCCCGTGTTTGCGAAACAGTGCTGCGGTGTGGGGGTTGATGGCGCCGATGTTGGCCAGTGCCCACAGGTCCCAGAGGTCGCGGGCGGCGGCGCGGTCGCACCAGGTGGCGGTTTTGGAGGCGGCGAACGCGGGCAGGGTGGGCACGAGGAGCCGGGCGGGTGGGGCGTCGCTGTAGCGCTGGATGAGGGTGCGGGGTTCGGTGGGCCAGAGGGTGCGGTCGGTGGAGGCGAGGAGTTGGATTTTCACCGCGAGGCCACTGGTGGTGTGGAGGGTGGCGGCGTCCACGCTCGATCCGGCGCTGAGCGGGGGCGCCCATTCGAGGCGACCGTAGGCGCGTTGCAATGCTCTCGGGAGCGCCGCGTCGAGGTCGGCGGCCAGGGTACCGCGCCGTGGGTCGAGGGCGATGAGGTCGATGTCCTCACTCAATCTTCCATTGGGGAAGTGTGTTCGGGCGAGGGCGGTGCCGCCGAACAGGTCGGTGACACGGTCGCGTTCGTCGAGGTTCACGAGGCTGCCTGCACCCAGGTTTCGGCGCGGGTGAGGGCTGCGGTCAGTCCCTGCTCGGCGGCGAGGGTGTTAAGGCGTTCGCGGTCGCTGCGCTGATAGAGCGAGGTGACGGCGGCGGGGATTTCGTTTTCGGCGTCGCCGAGGGCCGGCCAGCGTGCCAGGTCGAGGACGGTCTGTTCCGGGGTGGTCACCAGTGCCGGCCCGAGGGGGGTATTGAGGCGTTCGGCGTCGAGTTCGGGGGTGTCGCGGCGGAGGAACCGGATGGTGGCGGTCCTGTCGGTGAGGGTGATGGTCCGGTGCCGGCGGGGGACGGCGACGACCGCGGTGGCCAACGCACGAGGGATCGCGTGGTGGAGGCGGGCGGCGCTGATGCCCATCACGATCGCGTGATCGGGTCCGTAGATCGCGGCGGCGATTCCGGCGGCGGTGGCTTCGAGGTTCGGGATCCAGGGTCGCCCGGCCTGTTCCGGGGGGATCACGATGTAGTAGCCGGGGGCGGCGCGGTGCAGGACGCCGCGTGTGACCAGGCGGGCGAGTTCWGGGCGGGGGTGGGCGTAGACGTCGGTGGCGTCTTGGGGGCGGAAGGTGCGCAAGGGCCGGCGGGCCAAGGCGGCGGGTACGGCGGTGCTGTGCGCGGGTGCCACGACCCCACCTCCTCTGCGTGTGCGTTTCGTAGGGTTAAAGCCCACGAAACGTCCAGTACGAAAGCAAAGGGGAGGGCACTCAGTGGGCGGCGCGTGCTCGGAGATACACGTCCCTTATCGCTGGCTCGTCGCGGCGATCGTGTCGGTGATCTGCCCGCGCTGCTCGGCGGTCAGGTCGCGGACCCGGGCGTCGGCGGCGATGCCGGGCATGACCATGACTCCGGCCGGCCGGTCTGTTCGTTGGGTTCGGGTGTCGGCACTGGGGTTCCTCTCGGTCGGCCGGCGGCTTGCCGACCACGTCACCTACGACCACCACGCGGCCAAGGCGCCCGCACACGGTGTCACCCCGGTGGCAGTCGGGGAGTCGCCGTTGGTCGTGATCCGTGCGGACGTCGAAAGTGGTGCCCGTCGACGTTGACGGGCGGAACCAGCGTGCCTCCCGGAGCGTGTGAAATCCCTGGTCAACCAACTCCAGAATTTCTATAGTGATGACTGTAGACATTGAGGGGACGCTGTTGTAGAGTTCCTCTCGTCGCAAGGTAAGAGTTCACGAGGTGCGGGAGAGAATGAACTGCCCGCAGAGAAGTACCGCAAGACCAGGATGTGCCGGGCAAGGGTTGATGTGAGTGTGTAAGGCCCCGGCACTTTCCGATCGGCGGCCGGGCAGCACTAAGGCCCGACAGCCGGAAGAAGTGCAGTGAATAAGGAAGTGAAACCCGCTCCGGCCCCCGGTGCCTCACGGCGCCGGGGGCCCTGTCCGTTGGAAAGGTGTCACCCCATTCMGGAAGATTCGCCCGACCGWRRCSCKGCCGGGAAGYTCGACGACGAGGACTACCCGGCCTACAGCATGGGTCACGCCGCCGAGATCCTCGGCGTGACRCAGGCATTCCTGCGCAGCCTCGACGCCGCGAAGCTGCTCACCCCCGGACGMTCRGASGGCGGCCAYCGCCGCTACTCCCGWTACCAGCTGCGTCTCGCCGCCCGAGCCCGCGAACTGATCGACCAGGGCACCGCRCTCGATTCCGCGTGCCGCATCATCATCCTCGAAGACCAACTCGCCGAGGCCCGACGTATCAATGCTGAACTCCAGCACCCCCACCGCCCCAAGTCGGACGGGCCCGGCCCCGTAATCAGCTGAAACACCGTCTGATGAATCAGACAGATCGATAGACGATTCGTTGTCGCCGGTTGTCGATCCCTATCCAGAAATACCAAGTAGGTGGCGCAGGGGGCCTGGCAGGCCCATTGGTCGACCCTCGCGGCGAATTCATTGGGCGCGTAGCTTGATCGGCGCGGTGACGTCGCGGGGAGCATTGTCCGACTTGACGGCACGCGCAAACGTGAACTGGCCCTCGACCTGCACGCGATACAGGTCGAAGCCAAATCCGGACAGGACATCTCGGAGTCGCGCCTCATCCGAACCGATGCTGGAGGTCGGCTCACAGAGCCACAGATGCCCCTCGACCGGGAGAATCCGGTGCGTTTCGCGGACGTAGTCGGCGTGGTTCTTGCCCATCAGTGCCAACGACAGGATCGCGATGTCGGCGGATGCGTCGTCGAGCGGGACGGCAGCGATATCGCAGACAGTCACACGGTGGTCGAACGCGACATGGTCAAACCAGAATCGTGTGACCGCTGCTCACCCGGTCGGCGAGCAACATCTCACCGCACCCGAGGCTGCCCGAGCCGCGCATATGTGCGGTGAGCGCGTCCTCGACGAGAAGATCGCATGCTATGGGGTCACCGGGGCGGTCGAACAGCGCAGCGATCGGGAGGTCACCCGAGAGCAGATCATCGGTCCGCTTCCCGCGCATTGCATCCAAGCTGATGACCCGTGGGTCGGGGTCGGGGGATCGACATGGTTCTCCTGCCTGTCGTAGGTGACGGCGGTCTCTCGGTTGCGTTCTCCGGCGCTCGGACCGGCGGTGAGGTCATACCCCTAGTTCACCACGCAAGACGGGCTGGCTGGCGTGGACCTGACCGGTGCTGCGGCGGGTCGTTGAGGTTGAACTTCGCCGGTGGGGCGCCCCGAGGATGCGCGGCGAAGCCGGATACGGTCGGCAGTGGAGGCGCACGAGACGCGGGGACTGTTTCCCGCCGTCCCACGCAGCGGTTATGCCGTTGAGACCGGTTCGGAGAATTCTCGGCGGAGGTGATGGTCGTCCTCGCCGGGTGTGTCCGAGCTGCCGGTCAGCTCGTCGAGGAGGATGTATCCCCCGTAGCCGAGGCCGGCGACGGCGAGGACAGCGGCGTACAGCCGGTCGAGCATCAGTTTCTCCGTATCGTCTGCGGAAACCCCCGAGCCGGCCAAGTATGCCCCCGGGCCCGCGGGTCCGGGTACTACCCAACCGGACGGTTCGAAGACTGTCCTTGACAGACCTCAAGCTAAGGAAACCTTGCAATTGGGGTGTGACTCTGGTCTCATTGTGGGATGTCCACCTCTGTCGGCGGCCCAGCGTCTGTCTCTCTCGTCAGCCGAGACGTCGAAGAGGCGCGTCACGTGGGTGGGCGACTGTTCTACCCGCACTCCGTGGAAGTTCTCGGTGATCAGCAGAGCTTCGGCATACACCTCGATGCCGCCGAGTTGGGCCCCGTCACGATGGGCTGGCTGTCTTACGACACCGAGGTCGAGATCGAAACCGGCAAACTCCAGGACTGGTACCAGGTCAATGTGCCGGTGAGCGGCCGGTTGAAGACGAGTTCGGGCGCCGACCGGATCATCGCGACCCCGTCGTGCGCCGCCGTGTACCGCGCGGACCGCGGATCGGTGCTCCAGGGCTGGGGGCAGGAGACCCGGCGGATCCTGGGAATGAAGATCGAACGCCGCGCCGTCGAGGAGCAACTCGCGCTGCTCCTCGGACGCCCGATCCGCAATCCGATCGCCTTCGACCTCGCGTTGGACATCACCACCGGACACGGGCAGCAGTGGTGGTCCGTGATGCGGGCCCTGTCGGTGCAACTGCGTGACACCGACGCCCTCTTCCGCCACCCGCTACTGCTGGCGCCGCTGACGCAGAGCGTGATCGTGTCGCTGCTCCTGGCATCGCGGCACGACTACAGCGAGCAGTTGGCGGCAACCGTCGCCCCCGCCTGCCCGGCTGCCGTCGAGCACGCCAAGCAGTACATCGAGGCGCACGCGGACGAGCCGTTGACCGCCCTCGAGATCGCTGGCGCGGTCGGGGTGAGTCTGCGGGCGCTGCAGCACGGCTTCCAGACGTCGTTGCAGACCACCCCGATGCGCTATCTACGGGACCTCCGGCTGCGGAAGGTCCGTGGCGACCTGCTGACGGCCGATCCCGAGACGGCAGGCGTCGCCGAGATCGCGTACCGGTGGGGTTTCAACCACCTGGGTCGCTTCGCCGGGCAGTACCGCGAGATGTTCGGTGAAAGCCCCTCTGCGGCACTGCGTTCGACAACTTCTCGATGATCAGAACCGGAGAACCGGTTTGATCGAGGCACCGCTGGTCATGTCCGCGACGGCGGTGTTGATGTCGTCGAAACCGTAGTGGGTGATGAGGCGGTCGATCGGCAGCCGGCCCGACTTCACGAGGTCGACGAGAACGGGGATGAGCGTCTGGGTTTCGCTGTCGCCCAGCGTCAGACCGACGAGGGTGCGGCCCGGGATCATGGCGTTGACGTCGACCGGCACCTCGGTGCCGAATGCCGGTGCGCCGACGATGACGGCGGTGCCGCGAGGTGCGAGCGCGTCGATCGCGGTCCGCAGCACCCCGACGTTGCCGGTGGTCTCGACCGCGCCGTCGACGCCGCCGGGAACGATCTTCGCCAGTTCCTCGGCGGTGTCGACCTCGGCGGCGTTGATCACCTGGGTCGCGCCGAGTTCGCGGGCGAGATCGAGCCGCGCCGGAACCCGGTCGACGACGATCACCTTCGACGCCGGGGTCAGAGCCGCGGCCATCACCGCCGACAACCCGACGGCGCCCGCCCCCGTGACGAGCACGGTCTGCCCCGGGCGGGGCTTCAGCACGTTCCACACCGCCCCGACACCGGTCTGCACACCGCACCCCAGCGGCGCCAGTACGTCCAGTGGGGCGTCCGGGTCGACCTTGACCGCACTGCGCGCGTCGACGACGGCATGGTGCGCGAAGGAGGACTGCCCGAAGAAGTGCCCACCGATCGCCTCGCCGCCGCGACTGACGGGGCTGGTGCCGTCGGCGCGCCCGCCCCCGATCAGGTTGAGCGGCAACCACGTTGCGCAGTAGGCCGGATGCCCGTCGCGGCAGTTCCCGCACGAGCCGCACGAGCTGAACGACAGGAGGACGTGATCACCGACGTCGACCGTCGTCACGCCGGCGCCGACCTTCTCGACGATCCCGGCTCCCTCGTGCCCGAGCACGCCGGGCAGCGGGAACGGCAACGCGCCCGAGGCGACGCCGAGGTCGGTGTGGCACAGGCCCGCGGCGACGAGACGAACGAGGATCTCGTCGGGGCGTGGCTCGTCGAGGTCGACGGTGGACACGGTGAACTTCGCTCCGCCGGTTTCGACGACGGCGGCAGTGGTGCTGGTGGTCATGGATGCTCCTGAAAGGTGGGTGCGCTCTAGGCGAGGGAGATGACGACGGACTTGACCTTGGAATACGACTCGAGGGCCTCCGGGCCGTATTCGCGGCCGAATCCGGAGTTCTTCACGCCGCCGAACGGGACCGCCGGGTCGAGCATCGCCCAGTCGTTGACCCACACGATGCCGGCCTGCAACCGGGCTGCGACCCGATGGGCCCGTGCGACGTTCGACGTCTGCAGCCCCGAGGCGAGTCCGTATTCGGTGCTGTTGGCCAGCGCGATCGCCTCGTCCTCGGTGTCGAACGGTTGCACGGTGAGCACCGGCCCGAAGATTTCCTCCTGCACGACGCGGGAGGTGTTGGGCAGGTCGGCGATCACGGTCGGCTTGTAGTAGTAGCCGCCGCCCAGGTCGAGTCGTKCGCCGCCGGCGACGATGCGGCCACCGTCGGCGCGGGCGATCTGCACGTACTCTTCGACCTTCCGCACGTGCTTGTCCCCGGCCATCGGTCCGACGACGGTGGCCGGGTCGAACGGGTCACCAACCGTCACACCGGGAACGGCCTGACCGAGGATCCCGAGCACCGTCTCGTAGAGCGGGCGGGCGACCAGCAGTCGCGGCCCGCCCATGCAGAACTGTCCGGTGTTGAACACGAAGCCTTTGATGATCGCGCCGATCGCCTTGTCCACGTCGGCGTCCTCGAAGACGATGTGCGCGGCGTTGCCGCCGAGTTCCATGGTGACGGGTGTGAGGTTCTCTCCGGCGACGCTCGCGGCGTGCCGGCCGACCGCCGTCGATCCGGTGAACGCGATCTTGTCGATCCCCCTGTGCTGCAACAGGGCCTCGCCGACGGTCGACCCCTTCCCTGTGACGACGTTGACCACGCCCGCGGGAACCCCTGCCTCGGTGAGGATCTCCGCCATCAGCAGCGCGCTGAGCGGAGTGTCCTCTGCGGGCTTGTGGACCACGGTGTTCCCGGCCGCGAGGGCGGGTGCGATCTTCGACGTACTGAGGATCAGGGGGAAGTTGAACGGGGTGATGGCGCCGACGACCCCGAGCGGTTCGCGGCGAGTGTAGGCGTGGGCGTCGAGTGGAGTCTCCCGGTTCGAGCCGCCCGCGGTCTGCGCGAGCGCGGCGCAGTACTCGTACTGCTCGGCGGTGGTCATCACGTCGACCGGTCGGCACAGGGAGACGGGTTTGCCGACGTCGACGCTCTCGACGGCGACGATCTCGTCGGCCCGTTCGCGGACGAGCGCAGCGACGCGGAGCAGGATCCGGGCCCGTTCGCGGCCCGGCAGTCCCGACCAGCGGCCGTCGTCGAACGCGGCACGTGCGGCGCGTACGGCGGAGTCGAGATCGTCCGCGTCCGCCTCGGCGACGGTGGTGACAGGCTTCCCGGTGGAGGGGTCGACGATCTCGAATCGTTCCCCGGCACCGGCCTCGCGCCACTGCCCGTCGATGAACAGCTGGCGTGGCCCGATCTGCGGGCGGGTGATGACGGCGGTGTCGTCGGTGACTGTCATGTCGCTGCCTTCGCTTCGTGTGAGCTGCCGACCGTATTCGGCAGGGTTCCTTGTGTTCGTCGTTGCGGTCGAACCCGGCTCGGGCGACCTAAGATGGTCAGGAAACCTGAGGTCCGAGTTCGTGGGCCTCGAGCTCGAGGCGCGGGGAGAAGTGGGCGATGACGGCGGATCTTCCGGACGAGATCGATGAGACACCGTTCGACGGGGAGTACGCGCACGACTCCTCGCCGACCCTGCTGTACGCGATCAAGCAGGTCGAACTGGCGATCCGATCCCACATGGATGCCCTGCTGCGGCCGATGGGCATCACCGCGCTGCAGTACACGGCGCTGACCGTCCTGCGCCGGCGCGACGGGTTGTCGTCCGCCGAACTGGCACGAAACTCCTTCGTCACCGCGCAGACGATGGGCGAGATGCTCTCCGCGCTGGAACGCCGCGGACTGGTGACCAGGCGCGTCGACCCCGCCAATCGTCGCCGCATGCTCACCAGCCTCACCCCGGAGGCCCTGGACCTTCTCGCCGAGTATGACGCGAGCATCTGCGGGCTGGAGGAACAGATGCTCGCCGACATGAGTGTTCGTCAGCGCGAGGCGTTCCGCGGATACCTCGGCCGCTGCCGGACCGCCCTGGCCGAGACGCCCGCGCGCTGAGGCGCGTGGCGTGTCAGAGGTTCTGGCCACGGAACCGCTGCGGCCACACACCGGACTTGCCGGGCGCGATGATGCCGTTGGGGTCGAGGGCGTCCTTGATCTTCTCGTGGAACTTCAGCAGCGCACCGTCGCCCCAGTCGAACGTCGCCATCACGTCGTCCATCAGGGCGTTGTGGGTGCGGTATTCGCCGTAACCCGCTTCGGCGGCCTCGCGGACGAGGACCTTCGTCATCTGCAGGATTTCCTCACGAGCATCGGGGATCGCCGTGTCGTAGATGAACAGGCACACGTGGTGCATCTCGCGGAGCCCGATGATGAATTGCGCCGCGTAGTCCTTGGCGTATTCGTCGGCGCGAGCGCGCACCATCTCGAACTGCTTCATCGCCTCGCGCCCGTCCGGCGCCGACACCGGGGAGAATCCGATGTGCCCGCCGTTGGGTACCCAGTCCAGGAGCTGCAGTTCGTCCAGGCTGGGGATGCCGTTGTTGATCTTGTGCCTGTCCTGCAACACATGTCCACCGCGGTCGTCGCGTTCCTCGTGTGTGAAGAAGCGGGCACCGGGAATCTTCCCGAACGCCTCCTTGATCATCCCGTAGTACATCTCGATCAGCGGCGGAGGTCCGTACAGGGTGCCGTAGAAGTTCCAGAAGCCGAGATCGAGATCCTTCTTCATCCTCTCGATCGCCTCGGCCGGCATCGGCCCGTCCCCGTCGAACCACTCGGTGCGCTTCGACACCGCCGCCGCGTCCATGAAGATATTGCGTAGCACCGGAACATTCTGCAGCGGAGCCATATTGATGCGCAGCGGCAGCATGATGTCGACGATCTGCTCCAGATCCTCCTCCTTGTCGAAGGTGATCAGGAACGACTGCGACGCGGGCGGCCGCTGCATCAGGGCGATCCCCATCTTGGTGACGATCCCGAGATTCGACTGGGTGAACATGCCGTCCGGGAAGGGGCCGAACCCGTAGGGGAACAACTGCCACGCGTCGCTGCCGGGCAGTGCGCCCATGCCGGTGCGCATCACATCGCCCTGCGGCAGAACCACTTCCAGTCCCGTCTGCCACATGAAGTGATCGCCGTACGGGGTGTACCCGACGCCGCGGTCCAAGGTGTTTCCCACCACGCTGCCCCATCCCAGGTCGGGGCAGTCGAGCATCAGTCCGGAATCATGGCTCTGGAGGTATTCGTACAGGTCGAAGTAGGTGACCCCGGGTTCGAGCAGTGCGTAACCGTACTTCTCGTTGACTTCGAGGATTCGGTTCATCCGCTCGCCGGTCTTGACGATCACCGAACCCGACAGCCTCGGGGCGGCGCCGCCGTAACCGTTGTTCTTTCCGGTCGAGACCGGGGAGAGGGGGATGCCGTACTCGTTGGCGATCCGGACGATGTCCTGGACCTGCTCGGTCGACTCCGGTGAGACGACGGCCGACGGCATGTTGGCCTCGGCGGCGCCGACCGGGTACGGGTCGCGGAACGCTTCGAGTTCGTCTGCGGTCGACAGGACCCACTTGTCACCCACGACGTCGCGGAAGCGCTGGAGCGCCGCGTCGAATCGCTCGTCGGAAACGCCAAGGGGAAGGGTTCGCGTCATTCTTGACTGCTCCTCGTTCGGCGGCCGCCTCGATGCGGCCGGGTCGTACGCAAGACCTGCGACAGCTGTTCGCTGAATATCAGGTTTCCTTGCTTGCAAGTGTGAGGGGCGTCACTGCGCTGGGCAATCCGCTACACGCCGAGAGGTGGGACGCGGACTTCGCCGTATCCGTGCTGGTCAGGGGGATGCTCGGGCGACGGCCTATCCGGTTTGCGCAAAACGGCGGCGGTGACCGGGCCACCCGTCACGGGATCCCGGCCACCGCCGCTTGCGTCTGCGTCGTTCAGGGTTTGAGCTGGATCTTCACCGCACCGTCCTGCTTCTTCTGGAAGATCTCGTAGGCGTGGGGTGCCTGTTCGAGGGGGAGTTCGTGGGTGGCGAAGGTGTCGACGCCGAGTGGGTCGTCGTCGCCGAGGAGCGGCATGATGTCGTCCACCCACTTCTTGATGTTGGCCTGGCCCATGCGCAGCTGAATCTGCTTGTCGAACAACGTGAGCATGGGAATCGGGTCGGCCATGCCGCCGTAGACGCCGATGATGGAAATGGTTCCCCCGCGGCGGACGATGTCGATCGCCGAATACAGCGCGCCGAGTCGGTCGACACCGGCCTTCTGCATGAGCGGCGCCGCCACCGCATCGGGCAGGTACCCGACGATCTGCTGGGCGAGCTTGCCGATCGGTGAACCGTGCGCCTCCATGCCGACCGCGTCGATCACCGAGTCGGTGCCGCGACCGTCGGTCGCGTCGCGGATGACATCGGCGAGATCGCCGCCGTGCTCGTCCAGGTCCAGGGTTTCGATGCCCCGGGCCTTGGCGCGAGCAAGGCGTTCGGGGACGTTGTCGACCGCGATGACCCGTGCACCCTTGCGATGGGCGATGCGCGCCGCCATGTCTCCGATCGGTCCGAGGCCGAGCACGGTGACCGACCCGCCCTCGGGGATCGCGGCGTACTCGACCGACTGCCACGCCGTGGGCAGCACATCGGACAGGTAGACGAATCGGGAATCCGGTGGGCCCTCGGGGACTTTCACGTGGGTGAACTGGGCTTGGGGGACGCGCAGGTACTCGGCTTGTCCTCCCGGCACCTCGCCGTAGAGCTTGGAGAAACCGAACAACGCCGCTCCCATGCCCTGCTCGCGGACCTGCGTCGTCTCGCACTGGGTGTACAGCTGCAAGTTGCACATGAAACAGTCGCCGCACGAGATCTGGAACGGAATCACGACGCGGTCGCCGACCTTCAGGTCGCCCGCCGCCGAGCCGACCTCCTCGACGATCCCCATCGGTTCGTGGCCGAGGATGTCCCCTTCTCCCATGAACGGGCCGAGAGTTTCGTACAGGTGCAGATCGGAGCCGCAGATGTTCGTTGTCGTGACCTTGATGATGGCGTCGGTCGGGTGTTCGATCTTCGGATCGGCGACGGTGTCGACGCTGACCTTTCGTTTGCCTTGCCACGTGACTGCTCGCACTGGGAACCACACCTCTCGTCGGTCGATGTCCGTAGTCGGGTGCCCGACGGGAGATGGAGGTAAACCGTGCTCGAGGGGGTGTGCCTACTTGACGGCGATGACGTCGACGGGACGAATATCGGGGTCGGTGGCGAGCAGTTCGGGGCCGACCTCGCCCAGTGCCTGGGGGATCGCTCCGGTCAGGTGCGCCTGCCGGCCTTCCTCGTTCTCGAACGTGTCGAAGATGCCGTACGTCGTGTCGCTGACCTTGAACGCGTACCAGGTGACGGTGCCCGTTCTTCCGCCGCCAGGGCGCGTCCCTGCTCCAGGAACGCGGCGAGTTCTTCGCCCTTGCCCGGCTTGGCCTCGAGCAGTGCCAGTAGTCCTCGGTCGATCGTCATGACGTCTCCTCGATAGGGTTCCGACGTGGTCTACCCATGACGTTAGGAGCGCCGAGCCGCAAGCGGAATGGGTGTCATCCGGCGCGGGCCGCGACGAGGGCGGCGAGCCCGTCGAAGATGCGGGCCAGGCCGAATTCCAGCGCGTCGTCCTGCCCGGAGGTGGCACTGGCCGACGCGAACGCGGCCGTCACCTGGGGGTAGCGGTCGGCGTGGTCGGCGACGATTCCCGTCATGATCGCGTTCAGGGACTTCTCGGGTGTGTCGGTTTCGGCGTCGGGTGCCGTCGTCTGCTGAGCGAGGCTGCGCACGTGACCGGTGATCAAGACCACCGCGTCGAGGCGTTCCCCGCCGGTGAGTCCCGTGTCGCGCAGGGCGTCGAGGCCGGATTCGAGCCAGTCCAGTTCGTTCGGGCCCATCACTCGCGGACCGACCGCGACGTCCACCACCCACGGATGCCGCCGCAGGCCCGCCCACATCCGGAGAGCCCACTCGTGGAGCACAGCGCGCCAGCCGCCGTCGATCTCGGACAGGTCGGGCGCGGGTCCGAGAGCGGCATCGAGCATGAGGGCGGTCAACTCCGCCTTGCCGGGGGTATAGCGGTAGAGGGACATTTTGGTGAACCCGAGGTCTTCGGCGAGGCGCTGCATCGACAGTGTGGCGAGGCCCTCGGCATCCGCCATCGAGATCGCGGTGGCGACGATCTGCTCGAGGCTCAGCGCAGGTTTCGGTCCCCGCTTCGGTCTCTCCGGCGATCCCCACAGCAGCTCGGCGGTACGGGGCTGGGTGACCATCTGCGCTCCTCCGGACGACTCTTGATCCGGAATAGTGTCTACCATACACTGATTTGTGTCCGTCAGACACAATTACTCCGCGGAGGCTCCCATGCCGAACAGAACCGTCCTGATCTCGGGTGCAAGCATCGCCGGTCCGGCACTGGCGTTCTGGCTCAGCCGCTGCGGATACACCGTCACCATCGTCGAGCGGGCACCCGACCTTCGGCTCGGCGGCCAGGCCGTCGACTTCAAGGGGGAGGTTCACCGAAAAGTGTTGGAGAGGATGGGAATCCTCGACGACGTACTCCGTCGGCAGACCGGTAAAACCGACCTCCTGATCGTCGACGAACGCGACAGGCACCTGGCGACCATCCCCGGGGAATTCGTCGGCGGCGACATCGAGATCGCGCGGGGCGACCTCACCGAGATCCTCTACCGGCGCACCGCGGATTCGTGCGAGTACCTCTTCGGCGATTCCGTCACCGCACTGGTCGACACGGACTCGGGTGTCGAGGTCACGTTCGAGAAGTCGGACGCACGCCGGTTCGACCTGGTGTTCGGCGCCGACGGCATCCACTCGGCCGTCCGCCGCCACCGGTTCGGGCCGGAGGACGAGTTCGTCCGATACCTCGGCTACTACTACGCCGTCGTCGGGACCACCGGCTCGGCGAGTGACGCCTCGCCGGACCGGGAACGCGGGACGGGACTGATGTACAACGAGCCCGGACGGATGGCCGTCGTCGGCGGACCGAAGGCTCCGGAATTGTTCGTCTTCGCCTCCGATCGGATCGAGTACGACCGCGCCGACGTCACCCAGCAGAAACGAATGCTGACCGCCGCGTATGCCGATGCGGGGTGGCGCGTGCCCCGGCTACTCGCGCACCTGGACGACGCGCCCGACTTCTACCTCGACTCGATCGCGAGGGTCGAGGCCGATACCTACACCGCCGGCCGCGTGGCCCTGGTCGGTGATGCCGCGTACGGAAATACGCTGGGCGGCTTCGGGACCGGCCTCGCCCTCGTGGGTGCGTACGTCCTGGCGGGTGAGCTCGCCGCCGCCGACGGCGACCACCGCGTGGCGTTCGGACGCTACAACGAAAAGATGCTCGGGTACGCGAAGATCGCCCGCAAGGGAAGTGCCGGACCGTTTCTCGCGCCGAAATCGGCTACTCGAATCAGGCTGCGCAACTGGACGTTCAAGTCCACGTTCCTGTTCGGCCTGATGATGAAGCTGACCGACTCCTTCGCTACCGACATCGATCTGCAGGACTACCCGGCGCTGCGATCAGCCCGGTGTGCCGGCGATGTTGACCATCCATGAAATGCCGAACTTGTCGGTACAGGCGCCGAATTCGTCTCCCCACATCTGCTTCTCCAGGGGCACGGACACGGATCCGCCGTCGGCGAGTTTGGCCCAGTAGCCGCGGAGTTCGTCGCCGTCGTCTCCGCTCAGGCTCACCGCGATGTTGGTTCCCGGGTTGTGTTCCATACCGGGCGGGGTGTCTGCACCCATGAGCGTGTAGCCGGTGTCCGACTCGAGCATGGCGTGCATGATCTTGTCGGCGCCTTCGCCTTCCGGCGCACCGTATTCACCGAACGTGTTCAACGCAAGGGTGCCTCCGAAGACGTCCTTGTAGAACTCCATTGCCTGCCGCGCGTTGCCGTCGAAGCTGATGTAGGGGTTGAGCCGAGAGGTCATGGGACATGCTCCTTCTTCGTGCCGGAACCGACAGCAACGACGGTACAACGACCGGCCGACACGATGTGGGGAACGGACGGCCGAGGCGGATCAGTGGGTGGAGACCGTCGCGAATGCCGCCCACAGCACCGGTGAGTGCTCGATCGTCCGCTCGTCCCGCCAGGCGGCCACCCGCTCGCGTTGCCAGTCGCAGAGCGCGCCGACCGCGTCGGGCAGTTCGTGCGCCGCGTCGATCGAGCAGATGGCGTCCTGCAGCGGACACGCGTGTGCTGCGGTGCCGGCGATGCGCTGGAACGCGAGGTCCGTGGGCAGGGCCCAGCGGCTGGCCGTGACGAGTTCCGCCCCGCCGGCGATCATCGCGGAGACCAGCCCGAGCGCCTCGCTGAACCGCAGGTCGCCACCGCTCTCGCAGGCGATCAGCGCCACCCTGCTCGGGATCGGCCACAACTCCGCGCCGCGGATCGGCTCGGCCGTGAGCGTGTGCGTGCCCAGCAGGAGGTCCTTCGCGGACAACGGCCGGTGAGCACGGGTCGGCTCCGCGAACCCGACGGAGTCCGCGGCGCAGGCGAGGTGCAGCTCGGCGTGCTCGCTCTGACCGGATTCGGGTGCCGCCGCGGTGACGTGACCGACATACATCAGCCGGCCCGCACCCTCGCGCAACGCTGCGCCGAGCCACTCCCGGTCCACGTCTTCACGGCGGAAGCAGTCCGTCGGTCCGTCCACCTCGGGGAGCAGCCGGCCCTCGCCGGCGTACGTCGCGACCCGCTGCGACAGCGGACTGTCCGCGGCCATCCGCCCCAGGACCGAGCCGAGTTCCGAATCCGCACGGAAGCCCGGCACCCGCGGGTCGAGCACCGCGACGACGGGGAGTTGCCGGGTGTGCGTCCACGTTCGAACCGGCCGGCCGGGCGAGTGGACGATGCTGAGCGGAGCCAGCAGGCTGACATCCGCGATGTCGACGAGACGCAGCCCGGCGTCGGGTGCGATCAGTTCCCACGGCACCTGCGCGACGCGGGGCGACGGTTGGAGCCGGAGGTGCGGCCGCACACCGCGGGTGAGCAGCTCGTGCAGTTGCTGCGCAAGGCCGAATGGAAGAAATGTGCGTGAAAGGAGCTGAGCCAGATCATGCTCCGACTCGTAGGCGGAGAAGCCGCCCGCCGTCAGCGCGTGGTGCAGTCCCTCCGGATCGGTGAGGTCGGGCAGAGCCCGGGCCAGCGCGGCGAGGGCCGCATCCACCTGCGCGGCGGGTGCGACGCCGACACCGCCGGGGTGCGAGTCGTGGGTCCACCGCCACGACGTGTACAGATCACCGGCGTCGGCCATCCGGACGATCGCGGTCGGTGGGTGACACGGGTGAGTCGGCACCGTCCCAGCATTCCCTACCCACCCGGGCGGTGGTGTGCGTACCGGGCACCCGGGTCGATCCGAAAGCCGAAAGCCGTGCCTGCACGGATGCAGGCACGGCTCGTCGACCTCGGCCGAACTACGCGATCGTTGCGGCGGTGGACTCCTCGGCGGGTACACCCGTCCGGATGAGCCGATCGAATGCGCTCAGCGCTGCCGTTGCTCCGGCACCGGCGGCGATCACGATCTGCTTGTACGGCACGGTGGTGCAGTCGCCGGCAGCGAACACGCCGGGCACCGACGTCTGGCCGCGGTCGTCGATCGCGATCTCGCCGCGGTCGGACAACTCGACCGACCCGGCCAGCCACTCGGTGTTGGGCAGGAGGCCGATCTGGACGAAGACACCCTCGATGTCGAGCGTGTGCGAGGTGTCGGTCGTGCGGTCCTGGTAGGTCAGGCCGGTGACCTTGTTGCCGTCCCCGAGGACCTCCGTCGTGAGCGTGCTCAGGAGGATGTCGGCGTTCGGGAGGCTGCGCAGCTTGCGCTGCAGCACCTCGTCGGCGCGGAGCACCGAGTCGAACTCGACGAGCGTGACGTGCTCGACGAGTCCCGCGAGATCGATTGCGGCCTCGACGCCGGAGTTACCGCCACCGATCACTGCGACGCGCTTGCCCTTGAACAGCGGTCCGTCGCAGTGCGGGCAGTAGGTAACACCCTTGTTCCGGTACGCGTCCTCGCCGGGCACGTTCATCGAGCGCCACCGCGCACCCGTCGACAGGATCACGGTGCGCGCGAGAAGAGAAGCACCGCTTTCCAGTTCGATCTCGACGAGGCCGTTCTCGGTGGGGGCAGGGACGAGCTTCGCGGCCCGCTGCGTGTTCATGATGTCGACGCCGTACTGACGGACGTGATTCTCGAGCGCCGACCCGAACTGGGGTCCCTCGGTGTAGGGAACGGAGATGAAGTTCTCGATCGCCATGGTGTCGAGCACCTGACCGCCGAAGCGCTCGGCGGCGATGCCGGTGCGAATTCCCTTGCGCGCGGCGTACACCGCGGCCGCGGCGCCGGACGGGCCGCCTCCGACGACGAGCACGTCGAAGGGATCCTTCTGCGCGATCGCGGCGGCGGCGCGGTCGGCGGCGCCGACGTCGAGCTTGCCGACGATTTCCTCCAGGCTCATCCGGCCGGAGCCGAAGAGCTCGCCGTTGAGGAAGACCGTCGGGACAGCCATGATCTGGCGGCCGTCGACCTCGTCCTGGAACAGGGCGCCGTCGATCGCGACGTGGCTGATGCGCGGATTGAGCACGCACATCAGATTCAGGGCCTGCACCACGTCGGGGCAGTTCTGGCAGGACAGCGAGAAGTAGGTCTCGAAGTGGAAGTCGCCGTCGAGGTCGCGGACCTGCTCGAGCAGTTCGGGTGCCTCCTTCGACGGGTGGCCGCCGACCTGGAGCAAAGCGAGTGCGAGCGAGGTGAACTCGTGGCCGAGCGGGATGCCCGCGAAGCGGACCTCGATGTCGGTTCCGCTGCGGCGGACCGCGAACGACGGGCGTCGCGTGTCGTCGTCGCGGCGTTCGTAGGTGATCTTCTCCGACATCGCCGCGATCTGGGTGAGCAGTTCGGCGAGTTCGACCGACTTGGGTCCGTCGTCGAGTGAGGACACGAGCTCGATCGGCAGGGTCAGCTTTTCGAGCAGGGACTTCAGTTGGCCGGCAAGCGAGGCTTCGAGCATGAGGATCTACTCCATCGGTCGGGAGGACAAGGGGATCGGAAACCGGAAAATTCTGGTTCAGGTGGTCCGGAAGGTGTTGGTGCGACACCGATTGCCCCCACGGGAGCTGAGCACCGGGAACCGCCCGCACGGGCTCAGGGAACCTGAGCCCGTGCCTGCGGTACGACTGGCTGCGTCAGATCTTGCCGACGAGATCCAGCGACGGGGCGAGGGTCTCTTCGCCCTCTTCCCACTTGGCGGGGCAGACCTCGCCCGGGTGCGACCGGACGTACTGAGCGGCCTTGACCTTGCGAACGAGCTCGGCGGCATTGCGCCCGATGCCTTCTGCGGTGACCTCGGTGAACTGGATGACTCCGTCGGGGTCGACGAGGAAGGTGCCGCGGTCGGCCAATCCCTCGTTCTCGCGGAGGACCTCGAAGTTCCTGCTGATCTCCTGGGTCGGGTCACCGATCATGGCGTACTTGATCTTGCCGATGGTGTCGGACGATCCGTGCCACGCCTTGTGCGTGAAGTGCGTGTCGGTGGACACCGAGAAGACCTCGACGCCGAGGCGCTGCAGTTCCTCGTGGTGGTCGGCGAGGTCGCCGAGTTCCGTCGGGCAGACGAAGGTGAAGTCGGCCGGGTAGAAGTAGAAGACCGCCCACTTGTCCTTGATGTCGTCCGCGGACACGGTGATGAACGCGCCGTCCTTGAAAGCGTTCGCGGCGAAGGGCTTGATCTGCGTGTTGATCAGGGCCATGGAAACCTCTATTCGGGGAGACGGGGAAGCCGACAGCGACGAGGCTATCCAGCAGATTGGAATAGGTCCAATCTATGAGACCTATTCCATAGATTGGGTGGGGCTATCAATGGTCGCAGAATCGGCAGCGTTGCAGGTCAGTGCCGCACTCCACCCACACCACCCGGGGTGGTCGCCGGACGTGCAGTGTGACGACCATGACACCTGGGAGAGGTCACCATGCAGGCACCACCCGGCTGTCCCGGACCGCGCGCCGATAGCGTTCCTCGGCGACCGCGATCGAGTTGTCCAGCGCAATTCGCCCATCCGACGTCAAGGCGAGCCGTGGGGGAAGGGGCACCGGCAGACCGGCGCCGGCCGCGACTCCGGCCAATGCGGCGCCGAGCAGGAACGACCCCTCGGTGTCGGTCGTGCCTGCCGGGGGAAGGTCCGGCAACTGCAGGGGGAGCCGCGCCGGGATGCGGTGCCCGGCCCGGCCGACGTCCACCGTCGTCCCCGCGCACTGCGCCTCGACGAGATCGGCCACCAGGCGCGCGTCACCAGACGCGGAGGCGAGGCGGAACGCCAATTGCAGCGCCGGATCGGCGATCTCGCGGTTCCACTGCTCGCGCTGACGCCCGTTCGGGAGTGTGCACCGCACGGCGTCGATGGCGATCGCCGCGGGCACCGCGAGCGCGGTGGCTCGTGCCCGCACCGCGCTGTCGGGGGTGCCGGACGCCGCGAGCGCGGATTCGAGGAGGGCTGCGTGCCAGAAGTCGACCTGCGCGCAGTGCAGCCCGAGCCCCAGCCCGCGGTACGTGTCGAACGCGGCGGCGAGCAGTGTCTCTCCCTCGTCGGGTCGCCCTTCACCGAAGGCGACGGTGGCGAGGCGGGTCTCGACGTCCGCGGCGTCGAGTACCGCTCCGGAACTCCGGAAGTAGTCGAGACTGCGGCGATAGAGTGTCGACGCGCGTTCGGTGTCGCCGCGGCCCTCGGCGAGGAAGGCCAGCACCTTCGACCCGATTCCCGCCCGGTGGCCGATCCCGGCGCGCTCGAAATATGTCTGGCTCGACAGCAGCAGCGGTTCGGCATCGTCGGGCCGCCCCGAGCGGACGTGCATGATGCCCAGGTTCTGCTGCGTTTCGGCGACCGCGTTGACGTCGCCCGCCGTCTCGAACGCGTCGAGCGCCTGGCCGGCGAAGTCGTCGGAAAGGTCGAAGCGCCCGGTCTCGAAATGGATGGCGGCCAGGTTCATGAGCGGGTGGCCCGCCAGCGCGGGGGCGAAACGCACCGCCGCGTCGAGGGACTCGGTGGCGATGTCGGCCGCGTGCGCCCACTGCTGCCGGTGCATCGCGACCGCGGTCAGTGACAGCAGGCACGCGACGCGCAGGTCGCCCTGATCGTCGGCTGCCGCGAGCAGTCCCCGCGCCTGCTCGAGAGCGTCCTGCGCGCCGTCGAGGTCGCCGAGGTGCTGCAAGGCCTGCGACAGGTTGACCAGCGCCGCGGGGCGCATCCGGATCGCGTCGGCCGGCATCGCCGCGAGGGCTTCCCGGTAGAGGTCGACGGCCGTCACATGATCGCCCAGTTCGTCGGACATGCTGGCCGCGTTGATGATCGCGCTCGTCCGCAGATCGCCGGTGGTCGAGCGGGCGACCCGCTCGAATGTCCGGAGTGCCTCGGCGACGTCTCCGCGGGAGTACGCGGCCGCGCCGGCCGCGAGGAGGTCACGCCCCATCTGTTCTCCCACGTCAGAAGTCCGAATCCGAGACGGCCGCCGCTATCTCGGCGAGCAGGGGCGCATCCGGCCCGTCGTCGGGTGCCGTCTCCGCAGCCCGGCGTAATCGCCGGTGGACCAGGGCCCGAACGCGCTCCCGGGCCTCCGGGCCTCCGTCGTCGGCGTGACCGTTCACGCCGAACCCGGGCAGGTGCACGTCCACGGACACCCCCGATTCCGAGCCCGGTGGTGCGGCCGACTCGCCGGACCACGCATCCCCCGACAGCTGAAGCGCCACGTCAGCGGTGCCCGATGCGGTGCCGATCAGCGCGTGTGGACGCACATGCGCCGGCACGGGTTCGGAAAGGCCCGGTGCCGCAACCACACTCACCCGTACGGTCGTGTTCCCGGCGGCGCGCACCACCTCCCACGACACCGCACGCTCGGACGCGTCGACGAGCCCGGGTGGGTACCGGCGCCAGTCGGATCCGGTGGTACCGCGCGCCAGGACGAGCGTGCTCGGCAGCGTCGCGGCCGCCGCGCCGGCCGCGAGGGCGTAGTCGTCAGCCCGGCCGGGCCGGTCGGCGAGCGCCGGGCCCGTCGGCACGACGGCATCGTCTCCGTCGACGAGTAGATCGCATTCCTCGACGAGGGTGGCGATCTCGCCGTTCAACAGCCCCTCGTCGAGCGGGGGGATGGCGTCGATCGTCGAGGCCGGCCACCACCGCGCCGCCCAGTGCGCGTACGCGAGTCGCCTCGCACCGGCGGCCACCCGCGGTCGCGCCGGCTCGACCGTGACGTCGCGCCCGGAGCCGGCGGCCACGGCGAGCGCGACTTCCTCGCCGAACACGGCCCACACCCAGTTCTGCGCCGACGCGACGTCGTCGAGCACCCCGACCGGGACCGGGTGGTCGGCGAGCACACTCCACGACAGGTGCCCGCCCAGCACTTCCAGCACTGCCACGTCGATGCCTGCGGCGTCGTCCAGGACACTCGGTGCGTCATCGCGGGCGATGACCCATACCCCGTCGGGCGCGCGCTCGATCCGCACCGTGCCGGGAGTCAACTCGCCCTCGATTCGGGAGCGACCGCCGCATCCGTCCGCGAATTTGCACTGAGCGCCTGCTTGACCCGCATGCGGTGGTCGAGGATCACCGATCGCGTCACCCCGTCGAGGAGGTCCCAGAGCTCGTCCGGTTCGTGGACCGAGAACTCGCGCACGTCGCGGCCGTGGAGGCGGACCCACAGGCGACGAAGGTAGGGCCGCCACGGCTCGAGGAGTTCGGCGGCGATGGCCGTCAGCGGATTCGCTTCGGGCAGCGACGCGGCGTCGGCGCTCACCGTGAGGCGGCGTGCCTGCAGGACGTACGCCTCCCGTTGCCAGCGGCCGTTGATCACCCGGACGGCGGTGGTGTCCGTGCCCGCTGGAGAGGGCGCGGTACCGATCGGACTGAGACCGGTCGCCAGCGCGGCGCCCGTCGTCGCCGCAACCCGCAGGGATTCGTCGAGAAGCGCCCAGGGCGAGCAACTTCGGGCGATCTCGGTGGTGACCAGTTCGTGGATCGGTGGCAGCTCCGCACGGTCGGTCGACGCGCGGAGCACCGTGAAGACGCGCTCGTAGACGGACCGGTCGAACGGGAGCCCGAGGGTCGACGTGGACGCCGACGCCCCCAGTCGCGGCGGCACGGGCACGGGATGCGCCGTCAGGCCGAGCCGGTGGGCCGAGACCTCGGTCGTCCAGAGCGCGATGCCGTGGTGGGTCCCCGCGTGCCCGGCGACCAGGCTGTCGAGCGCGTGCCGTCCGTCGTCACCGTCCTGCTCGAGGCGCGCGCCGGGACAGGTGTCGAGTACCACGTCGATCGCGTCGGCGTGGTCGACGGTGGCCGGGCCCGACAGCGGCCGCCGCCCCCACGCGACGTCGATCAGGGCGTTCAGCTCGCGTGCCCGTTCCGAGTTGGTGACGTGGGCCTTCAACGCCTGAGTGGTGCGGCCTGCGGCGACATCGTGCACGTCGCGCAACGTGTCCTCGGCGACGGATTCGCTCCGGAGCGGGTCGGGGGTGCCCGAACCGGTCGCGAGTTCGAAACAGCGCTGGAAATACAGGTCCTGGGGGTTGCCGTCCGTGATGCGCAGCGCCCGGCGAACCCGTTTGAGCAGCGTGAACCAGGCGGCGGTGGCGCGGAGCACGTCGGCGGAGGCGTGCACCCGGGTGGCGAGCAACTGCGCCCCGTCGGCCGTGACGATCGGACCGGCGCACAGCGGGTTCTGCACCGGGCGGATGACCAGCGGATCGAGGATCAGTTTCACGGTGCGGCTCAGGGGTCCGCCGTCCGGCCCACTGAGCGGTTCGACCCCGTCCAGCTCGCGCCACACCTCGTCGAGGACCATCGCTCGCGGTCGCCGAGCAGCCACTGAGCTCCTCGATGCCGTCCGCATTCGAGCAGGCTACCGCAGGGATGCCCGGTCGACGGGGCGACAAATCTGGGATCGGTAGGGCGCGAGACGTTCCTACCTTTCTCACATCGGCTCCAGTCCGCGAGCCGAAGGAATCGACGACGGGCGCCGAGCGCCCCTCACGAAACGTGAAGGACGGATCATGAACAAGATCGTTCGGACTCAGAAGCGCGTCTACACCGCCGGCATCGTGGCGGCGGCCGCTGTCGCCCTGCTCGTCTCGGGCTGCAGCGACACCGGTGACGGCAGCTCCGGCGGCGGAAGCTCCGAACAGTCCCCGGCCGCCGCGAACCCGGCGGGCGCGTCCTCGGCCGCGGTCGACGGAAAGGCACTGGAAGCCGACTTCGACGCCACCTGCGCCAAGCACGGCGACACCCTCGCGTTGGCGCTGGCAGACACCGCCAATGCGACGTACGGCGACCTGGCGGTCTCCGCGACCATCACCGGCGCGGACACCGTGCAGGCCGTCGGAATCGCGGGCAGCAAGGGCGGGTCGAACGGCCTCCCGTACGCCCTCGGCTTCGGGCAGGGAATGCCCGGCGGATCCGCGACCGTCGTGAAGGACGGCGACACCTACACGATCAGCGGCGAAGGCGTCGGCGCGCCCGACATGAGCAACCCGACCGCGCCGAGTTCGTCGAAGTTCGACATCACGTTCGCATGCTCGACCGTCGTGGGCGGCTGAGCCGGCTCACCTGGGACGCGCGCGGAGTCGCGGCAGTCGAGTTCGCGCGCGTCCCACCCGTTCTTCCCCCCAGTTCAGGCACGGAGAGGACTCATCGTGAAGAAGATCGTGCGTACCGCCGCCCTGGTGTTTCTCGTCGGGTCGGTCGGCTACTACCTGTGGTACGGCCTCGGCGATCGGGGACGGTCGAACTACGGAATCGACGCCCTGTCGTGGGTCGGCCCGCAGATGATCTGGCCGATCGTCGCGGTCAGCGTGGTCGTGGTCTGTTTCGCCCTCACCGGCGACAGCGTGCTGGCGGCGTTCACCGGGCGCAACAGTGCCGCGTTCCGGCAGGGCGCCGTCGGGATCGGGACGGTGCGGTCGGTGCGCCAGACCGGCATGACGCTGAACGATCAACCGGAAGCCCGGATCGACCTCGGCGTCGAGGGCGCCGACGGCGAGACCTTCGAATCGCACGCCAGGATGATCGTGCCGCTCACCGAGTTGGCTCTTTTCCGCCCGGGTGTCGTTCTCCCCGTCCGATACCTGCCGGGCCGCACCGACAAGGTCGAGATCGACCGGTCGGGAGACACGTCGACGGCGCAGGACGCGTTGAACCGATCCATGATTCGTCAGGGGCTCACCACCCCGGGCAAGCTCGACATCGCGGCTCGCGGCGTTCCCGCGCAGGCGGTGGTGCAGTCGCTCAGTGTGCCCGGCGAGATCCGCAACGGGAATTCGAAGGTCGAACTCGGGCTGGCGGTCACCCGGCCCGACGGCACGACGTTCACCACCCGTGTCGAGAAGTTCCTGCCGCCGCGCAGCGTCGGGCACGTTCAGGTCGGCCGGGTGGTGACGGTCCATTATCTGCCGGGGAACGAGCGGGAGGTCGTCATCGCCCTGCCTGCGAACGTGTGACGACGACGATCAGTCCCGGGGCGGAAGTCCCAGCGACCGGACGAGGAGGAGGAGTTGTTCGCGCAGCGGCCCCACGTCGCCGACGGCGGCGGTGAGGGCCGCATCCTCCTTCTCCAGGGTCAGCAGGCGGCGGTAGATCGCGCGCCCCGGCTCGGTGATCGCGACCCGCTTGCGCCGCTCGTCGAGCGGGTCGGTTTCCCGGGTGACGTACCCGGCTCGTTCGAGGCGGTCGATGGTGCGGCTGATGGTCTGGTCCGTCACCCGCGAGGCCTTCGCGATGTCCCGCTGCGAGGCCGGCCGGTCGGCGATCGTGTGCAGGCAGATGAGGCCGGCGTGAGTCATGTTCTGTGACCGGAGAATGTCCTCCCACGAGTGCTCGACCAGCCGCGCAGCCGTGGACAACAGCCGTCCGGTGGGCCACTCGTCCATGCCGTCGCTCGTCATTTCTTCGCCTCCATTTGCAATTTGCTCAGCAGGCTGAACAAAATAGGAACATCGCAATCCGGACATCCGGTCGTCGAACCGTCCAGCATTGGAGAGCACGTGACCACAACTGCCCGCCCGCGCCCGGTTCGTCGCCTGCGGTGGATTCTGCCAGCCCTGCTGGTGATCGTCTGGCTGGCCGTCGGCGGTTTCGGTGGTCCGTTCGCCGGTAAACTCTCCTCGGTCCAGCAGAACGACAGCACGTCGTTCCTGCCCGCGTCCGCCGAGGCCACGGAGGTCTCGGCGCTGCAGAAGGGTTTCACCGACACGCAGTTCGTGCCGGCGATCGTCGTCGCCGAACGGGCGTCGGGGATCACCGCGTCCGACACCGAGTTCCTCGCCGGCACCGCGAACTCCTTCGCCGGTTCGGAGGGATTCGGTGACGAGGTGTCGCCGCCGATCCCGTCCGCCGACGGCCGGGCGCTGCAGATGTTCGTGCCCGTCGACAGCGCCGGCGAGGTCGGCGACAGTGTCACGGAACTCCGGGACGCGCTCGGCGCCGCACCGGACGGTCTCACCGTCCTCGTCACCGGGCCCGCCGGTCAGGTAGCGGATCTGTCCGCGGCGTTCGCGGGGATCGACGGACTGCTGCTCCTGGTGGCGGGTGTCGTCGTGATCCTCATCCTCATCGTCGTCTACCGCAGCCCGATCCTCCCGTTCGCGGTGATCACCTCCGCCGTCTTCGCGCTGGGACTGTCGAGTCTCCTCGTGTACCTGCTCGCCGACACCGGTGTGATCGCGCTGAACGGTCAGAGCCAGGGGATCCTGTTCATCCTGGTCTTCGGTGCCGCGACCGACTACGCACTGCTGCTCGTGTCCCGCTACCGCGAGGAACTGCGGATCGAGCAGGACAAGTACCGTGCCGTGCGGACCGCGTGGCGGGCGACGCTCGAACCCGTCGCCGCCTCCGCGGGCACCGTCATCGCCGGCGTGCTGTGCCTGCTGCTGTCCGATCTCAACTCCAACCGCGGACTCGGGCCGGTGGCGGCCATCGGTATCGCGGCGTCCTTCGTCGCGTCCATGACGTACCTCCCCGCGGTGCTCGTGCTCCTCGGCCGGACGGCGTACTGGCCGAGCAGGCCCGCCTTCGACGCGCGGCACGCCGAGAAGGACGAGGCCGCCGACCACAAGTTCTGGGCCGCGCTCGCGGCACGGATCGGTGCGCACCCGCGCCGTTTCTGGGTGGCGTCGAGCCTGGTGCTGGTGCTCTTCGCGCTCCTGATGCCCCAGTTCGAGGCGAGTGGGGTCGCGGAGTCCGAGACGTTCCTGCTCGACGTCGATTCCGTTGCGGGCCAGCAGATCCTCGGTGATCACTTCGACGCCGGCTCCGGTTCGCCGGCGGTGATCATCGCGAACGAGGGCTCCCGCGAAGTGGTAGCCGACGCTGCCCGGATCGACGGGGTCGGCGACATCACCGTTCTGTCGGCCCCCGGCACGCAGGACCCACTGGTGGTGGACGGCCGGGTGGCGATCGAAGCCACCCTGACCGATCCGGCCGATTCCCTCGCGGCCGAGGACACCATCGTCCGCCTGCATGAGGCCGTCCACCCGATCGACGGCGCCGACGCCCTGGTCGGCGGCACCACCGCCACGGACCTCGACACCAAGACCACGTCGACGCGTGACCGCACCCTGATCATCCCCGTCGTGATCCTCGTGGTGTTCGCGATCCTGTGCCTGCTGCTGCGTTCGCTACTCGCGCCGCTGCTGCTGATGGGAACGGTGGTCCTGTCCTTCGCTGCGACGCTGGGCATCTCGTCGTTGGTCTTCGAGCACATCTTCGGGTTCCCGGGTGCCGATCCCGTCGTCCCGCTGTTCGCGTTCGTGTTCCTCGTCGCCCTCGGAATCGACTACAACATCTTCCTCATGACCCGGGTCCGGGAAGAGGCCCGGCGCATCGGAACCCGGCGCGGCGCGTTGCGCGGCCTGACCGTCACCGGCGGAGTGATCACGTCGGCGGGAGTGGTTCTGGCGGCGACCTTCTCGGCACTCGCCGTCATCCCGCTGATCTTCCTCGCACAGATCGCCTTCATCGTGGCGTTCGGCGTGCTCCTCGACGCACTCCTCGTGCGGTCACTCCTGGTGCCCGCCCTCACCGTCGACATCGGGCAGAAGATCTGGTGGCCGAGCAAGCTCGCCTCGGCACCGGAGCCCGACGAGAACGTCTCTGCGGAGACGGAATTGGATTCGAGTCGTACGTGAGCGCGCTCGGCGAATGTCGCAAGCGTGATGCCTGCCTGTTCGCTCATGGTCGCGCAGCCGAGCCTGGCTCGATTAACGGCACAGCGGGACTGCGCGGTACAACTCGAATGTCGGTGCAGTCAGTAGGGACGCGACCACGGCCGGTGATCGTCTGGAGGTCCAGTTCTGCGACCCGGGCACGACCTCGGCCGCCGATCCGGCCCGTCCTGGCCTACCTCGACGAGGTGACGGCCGTGGCGGAAGCGGGATGCGTGAGGTCGCTTCTCGAGCTCGAGAGTTATCGTCCCCTGGTTGGTTGACCTCCGCACAGGACGACTTCGTTCTCGTCGGGGACGTTCCATGTTCGGCGTCGGTAGACCAGTGTTTCGAGGAGAAGATGCGGGCGCAGTTGTGGGCGGCCAGGACGGGTGTGATCGGGGGAATCTGTCGGCCACTGCGGATCGCTCGTGGTCGACCTGCCAAGCACTACGCGATTACGGGTTCGTGACCGTGGGCTCGCCGGAACGTGCGCGGGGTAGCCGGGCGATCGCGGTGGCGACGATGGCCAGCGCGGCGGCCGTCAGCGCGGCGATGGCGGCGGGCTGTGAGGTGGAACCGTCGCCGGTGGTCCGCGCGACGGCGATCCATACGAGCCCCCAGACGATGGCTGCTGTGACGGTGAAGCGTCCGTGACCGGCGACGGCAAGGACCACGGCGACCACGGCGACTACGGTGAGGACGAGCACGGCCCAGGTATCGGCCCCGAGAGCGAACGGATCGATCTCGGCGGCGGCCAGGGCGGCAGCGATGTTGGCGACCACCGCGACACACACCCATCCGAGGTACACGAACGCGGTGGCGTCGACCACGATCGCCTCGACACGACTGGACGGCTTCATGTTGGTCAGGATGTCGAACACGACAACCAGCACTGCGAGTAACGCGAGAATGGTCAGGACGCTGAGCCACAGCAGTTCGAACTGCACGCAGACTATCCACGCCGCGTTCAGGATCATCGCCGCGGCGAGCCACCACCCGGCGCGGCGTTGCCGAGGATCGGTGCGGTGCGCGGGCAGTGCCTGCCAGATCGCGAGCGCGAGGAACCCGAGGTAGATCAGGGTCCAGATGGAGAAGGCGGGCCCGCCGGGGGCCACTGCGGTGGCGTCGGCGGCGAGGGCGCCGTCGGCGACCTGGGAGATCGGGGTTCCCACCAGCGCCCCTGAGCCGATGATCGAACCCACGACCGCCACCACCGCGGAGAGGATCACGACGAGCACACGGGCCTCGTCGTTCGGGGATGATTCGATCGATCCGCTCATGGTTACTCCTTTGCGGGAGAACGTCCGTTGTCGACGATAGGGACTTCAGGAGTGCCGTCGGCCGGTTTGTGGAGAGACGTTCGCAGGTTCCGGTGCGGAGCCGTGCCGGGGTATCGATGTCGTGTTCGTCACGTGCGCGAGCAGGGAGAGCGGTGGTGGTGTGGTGCCGGAGCGTGTGTGGCGTCGCGGCGGCGGGCCGGGACGCGGGTGCGTCGGGTGTGGCGGGTGCGCTCGGTTTCGGACATGCCACCCCAGATGCCGTAGGTCTCGGTGGCGGTGAGGGCGTGGGCTCGGCACCGTTCGAGTACGGGGCAGTCCTGGCAGATCTGTTTGGCGGCGCGCTCACGTCGGGCGCGGTCGTGGCCGCGTTCACCGTCGGGGGAGAAGAACAGGTTGGTGTCGGTGCCGCGGCAGGACGCGCGGTGTTGCCAGTCCCGGTCGGGGGAGTGGTGGAAATGATCAGGCACAGCGGGGTGGGTCGCTTTCGGAGGGGACCGGTGGGCCGATCCGTCGGTATGGGCGGAGCGTGCGTGGCTGGCGGGCCTGGGCTTGTTGCCGCCTCCCGGGAAACAACCACGGCGTAGTGCTTTTCATCCGAAGGTGTTGTGCGACAAGACCCCTCGACACATCGCGGTGTCACTTCTGATGCCCGGGAGGCGGCGGTCGGGTAGCGGTAGCGACAGACCTGGGTCCGGGACTGTGATCGGCGGGCACCACGTCCGCAGGTCGTGTCGGTGCATTTGATGCCTGGGCTCGACATCGGTGGGACCGGGACGAACCCGGATGATCCACACTCGATCACCTCTGACGAGGTGGTAAACGGTGTGCAATTGATGGTAGCGACACCGCGAACGTTACCGAAGGGTATCGCTCGAAAGTAACTGGCATCACATCCGCCGTCTCGTTCTGTAGCGTCGTCGGCGACCGGTGTGGGAGCCTGATCCGCCACGTCCGGGATCGAGATGTTGCCTGACTGGCCGGACGGAAATCCGGCGCTTCTCCGGCGGTGTTCGAGGGCAGACATCGGGCGACGGCGTCGGTGGATACCCGACGAGAGGGCTTCGGGCGGGTCGGCGTGAGCGGCATCGGCGGTCGAAAAGATCGCCCGCGATGAACCGGCCTTCTGTGACGATCGTGGTGTTCACGCCTGTCTCCTCACGTTCAGATGGACGCCGGAACTCCGGTGCGCCCGACCTGCGCGACGGCCACATGAGCGGTCGAGCGTCCTTCGTGAAACTCTTCGAGCGTTGTTGTGTTGCAGCAGAGGTAGAGGGTGTCGAGGTTCTCTCCGCCGAAGGCGCACGCCACTGCCCACGTGTCGGTGACCTCGACCTTATCGGTGATCTGGCCGCCTTCGACGACCCGATAGAAGCCACTGTCGGCGCCGAGGGTCAAGGCGTTCCCGAACCAGAGGCCGCCGTCACTATCGAGGGCGATGCCATCGGGATGAAACGATTCGTCGAGCTGCGCCCATACTCGGTGGTTGGTCAGACCGCCATCTTCCGCCATGTCGAACGCGCTGATGCGGTGCGGGAAGGTTTCCGCGACCAGCAGGGTGCCACGGGGGGTACGTGCGCAGCCGTTGGGGAAGATCAGATCTCCAGGAACCTGCGAGACGCTGCCGTCGGCCCGGATGTGAACGAGGTGAGTCGGCTTCGGATCCTCTTCACCGAGCGCGAATCCGAAATTGCCGGCATAAGCGTCGCCCGCCGGTGACACATACAGGTCGTTGCCGATCCCTCCAGCCAGTGCGCTGAAGTCGGCATACTGCTCGAGCTTGCCGCCGGCGGTGATGCGATACACCGACCGCTCGTTTTGCGAGACGACAAGGGGGGTCCCGTCGGGTAGGAAACCGAGTCCGGACGGTCGACCGGGCACTTTGGTTATCGGCGTTGCGGTGCCGTCCTCGGCGAAGGTGAGCACCTGTTCGCTGAAAAAGTCGCTGGCCCAGAATTTTCCGTCATGCCAGCGAGGTGCCTCGAGAAACTGATGCCCGGTCGAGAATACTGTGGGTTGGTAGGTAGCCATCGCGTGAACTCCTTAGTCCGTGCGGGTTGAGGTACTGGACTGGGTCAGCTCCTTGCGGAGAGGGTGGTCGAGATACTGCTGGAAGTCGGCTTCGTCCTGGAAATGGGCAACCAGTGCGTATCTGACGTTGTTCGGTCGCTTTCCGAGGTCGATACCGTGTCGGACATTGCGCGCGTACGGTATTTGGTCGCCGAAAAATTCGAAATTCTTTTGGAATTCGTCGATTTAACTGGTCGAGATGGACGGCTGTGAAGGTGAATGTCACGACATGCATGAGCATGTCGACCCTCGGGTTCCGATCGGGTGTCTGGTCAGGTGAGTTCAGACGAGTTCGAACTGCTCCTGATATCCACCGGCAGCAGCCTTCTCGAGGATCTCGAGGTATACCGAAAGACCGCCGGGATACATGAGCATTTCGACGGTTTTGCCGGGCACGTTGGCGCCCATGTACCAAGACTTGGCCAGCGGGAACAGGGTGGCCGAGGTCAGCTCTGCGATATGCGCACCCCAATATTGCTGGGCTTCCGGCTTGGCCTCGATACGGGTGTAGCCGTTGTTCCGCATGTGCTCGACGATCTGGATCAGATGTTCGCCTTCAAGTTCGGCGCATGTCGGACCATTGCAGAATGCGTTCGGGCTCTGGGGTCCGTAGACGTACAGGAGATTCGGGAAGCCCACTGTCGCCTTGCCTAGTGCTGTACGGCTGCCGCCGCGGAACACCTCCTCGAAGGTTTCATTTCTGGTGCCGCGAATATCGATGGCAGTCAAGCCTCCGGTGACCGAGTCGAAGCCGGTGGCCAGCACGATGACATCGACTTCGTGTCGGGTACCGTCCGCGGTGACGATGGCGTCACTGGTAACCTCCCGGATCGGATCGGCAGAGGTATCGACGAGCTTGACATTGTCACGGCACAGGCTCTCGAAGTAGTTCTGCTCCAGGGAGACACGCTTGACGCCCCACGGATGGATCGGCTCGGTCGGTGCAAGCAGTTCCACCAGCTCCGGCCTGGTGATACGTTGACGTGTCTTGTCCCGCCAGAACGCGTACAGGATGTCGTTGTCGTCCTTGTCGAACAGGACATTCAGGAAGCCACCCAGCCAGGGCTGCAGTCCACCGTTGGTCCAGAGTTCCTCGAGTATTTCGTTGCGACGTTCCTCGGTCAGATCCTGGATGTTCTCTTTGAGGAAGTCATAATCGAAACCGGCCCAGGTGTTCTTGCGATTGGCGAATCGCTCCGGGTAGGTCTTCTTCATCTCGGCATTGTCCGCCTCGCCAAGCGCCCGCTGATTCATCGGAAGCGCGGTGTTGGGGGTGCGCTGGAACACCGTCAGATGATCTGCGACCTTCGAGGCCTCCTGGATTACCTGGATGCCGCTGGCTCCGGTGCCGATGACGGCGACCCGCTTGCCCGCAAGGTCGTAGCCCTCCAGTGGCCAGCGTGCTGTGTGGAAGCAGTCGCCCCCGAACTTCTCGAGGCCAGGGATGTTGGGGAAGAGGGGCTTGGAGCCGGCACCGAGACACATGATCACGAACCGCGCCTGGGTGGTGAATTCCTCACCGGTGCGCTCGTTGCGGGAGACCAATGTCCACGTATGGGTTTCTTCATCGAATCGGCCTGCCAGGACACGGGTCTCGTAGCGGACGTCTTTGCTCAGGTCGAGCTTCTCGTCGACGTATTCGAAGTAGCGAACCAGCTCGTCACGACCGGGGTACATCTCGCTCCAGTTCCAGTCGCGCCAGAGCTCTTCACGCGAGAACTGGTAGACCGGCGCCCAGGTATCGACGCGTGCCCCTGGATAGGAATTCCAATGCCAGACGCCGCCGAGTCCGGTGCCGGCTTCGTAGATCTTGACGTTGTAGCCGAGGGTGCGCAGCCGGTCGAGCTGGTAGACGCCGGAGAAGCCGCCGCCGATGACGAGGACGTCGAGCTCCTCGAGAAGTGTGGTGTTCACAGGATTTCCTTCCGGAAGGGGTACGAGGGAGATGGGGGAGCGCGATCAGACAGCGTTGTCGGAGGTCAGAGCGTCCCGGATTCGGTCACGCAGGACGAACTTTTGGATCTTGCCTGTCGCCGTCCGCGGTAGTTGTTCGACGACTTCGAGCCGCTCGGGCAGCTTCTGGGTAGCCAACCGATGTTCGCGCAGGAACGACGTGAGCTCGTCCAGCGCAGGTGGATGCGCCTGGTCGCTCGGTACCACATAGGCGCAGATGCGTTCGACCATGATCGGGTCGGGCATGCCGATCACCGCGATGTCGGCAATACCGGGATATTCGAAGAGCAGGTCTTCGATCTCCTTGGCGGAAATGTTCTCCCCGCCCCGGACGATGATGTCCTTACGCCGACCGGTGATCTGGATGTACCCGTCCTCGTCGATCACCGCCAGATCACCGGTCCGAAACCAGCCACCCGAGGCGAAGGCATCCGCATTGAGTCTCGAATCGAGGTATCCGGTGAACAGGTCAGGGCCACGAACCTGCAGGTCGCCGACCGCGCCCGGGGGGACCGGAGTGTCGTGCTCATCGACAGTCCTCGCTTCTGCGGACCCGATAGGACGCCCGTCTGTGGTGGCGCGCTTGTCCAGCGGATCGCTCGCGTTTCCGCCGGACAGAGTCGGGAATTCGGTCGATCCGTAGATGCGGGTCGCGGTGCAGCCCAGCTGCTCCTCGGCCTGCCGGATCAGTTCGGGGGGTACGTCGGCGCCACCGCAACCAAAAACCCGCAGGGCGATGTCGTACTCGGCGAGATCCGGGTGGTGTACCAGTCCGTGCAAGAAGGGTGTGGCACCGATGACGAACGTGCAGCGTCGGCGTTGCAGCAACTCCAGGCCGGCGCCGGGGTCCCAGATATCTTGGAACACGACATGGCTGCCGAGCATGAACGGCAACTGCAGTCCGTACAGAATTCCGGTGATGTGACCGACCGGTGAGGGCATGTACACGATGTCCTCGCCGGTTACATCGAAGAGTTCGATGATGCTCCGGTTCTCGTAATCCAGGCTCTCGTGGGTGTGTAGAGCACCCTTCGGATCGGAGGTGGTTCCGGACGTGTACAGAAGCAATGCGATATCGGTGCTGGCGTGCTCGACGGGATTGTCGAGTGGAGTTGCGCCCGAGAGGAGGTGGTCGAACTCGTTGTCGGAACCGCGAACGGTGATCACATGCTCGAGGTCGGGAAGCGTGGGCGCCAGCTCGTCGAACATCCCGCGGTGGTCGAAGGTGCGGAACATGCCGGGCACAAACGCGATACGCGCTCGCGACTGCTTCAGAATGAACTGCACTTCGCGATGTCGATAGATCGGGATGATCGGGGTGGAGACGGCGCCGATCCGCAGCGCGCCGTGATGTACGACGATCGCTTCGAGCCAGTTCGGCAACTGCCAGACCACCGAGTCGCCCGGCCGGATCCCACGCTCGAGTAGCACGCCGGCCAACCGGCGGATCATGGCGTCGAGTTCGGCATAACTGACCTGACGATCGCCATCGACCACAGCCAGCCGATCGGGGTGATGGTGTGCATACTCGGCCAGAGCAGAATCGATCGTGCTGTGGCTCCACTCGCCGCTGGTGAGGTAGCGGTCGCGGCGCGCGGAATCGGTGTGGGTTGCGGTGATCATCGGTCGACTCCGTCGGTCAGGCGCCGCGAACCGATGAGTGCGTGGAGTTCGTGCTCGTCCCCATACCAGGTCCGCAGGGCGAGGACGCGCCGGTAGTACCAGTGTAGGTCGTATTCGGTGGTGAAGCCGATCCCGCCATGCAACTGCAAGGCGTCCTCGACCACCTGTCGTCCGGCGCCGGCGGCATAAGCCTTGGCCGTCCACGTTGCCATCTCGATGTCGAAATCAACCTCAGCAGAGGCAATATCGGAAACCGTTGCCTCGCAGAGCGCCTCCATCGAGATGGCCGCCTGTGCCATCGACGCCGCAATGTGTTTCACGGCTTGGAAGGATCCGACGGGCTTGCCGAATTGCTGGCGCTGCGCGACGTACTCGACAGTTTTCTCGAGCATGCGGCGGGCGATACCACTGATTTCGCACGCGGTGAGAAGCCGGAACCAGGCCCGGATCTGTCGTAGGAGTGTGGCCGCTTCGATTCCGGTGGCGAGGATCTCGGCGTCGGCGACAGTTCGCGATGCGATCTCCAGGCGCACGTAATGCGATGTGGGATCAGAACTGGTGATCGGCGTGAGCACCAGCGCCGGGTCACTGCCCGGTAGGAGCAGCAGCGCCGGTCCGTCCGGGCCGTCGACTGCCAGTACCAGCGAGTCGGCCTCGCCGCCGAAGCGTACGAGTTCGATCGTTCCCTGGATCTGCCCCGATTCCATGTGCACGGAACCGATCGAGGATGCCCAGTCGAGGGTGACGGCAGGGTCGGCGAAGGCGACGAGCGAACCGTCGGGAATGTCGAGGTACGCCGGCAGGATCAGTTGCTCGACCAGGGGGCCGGGTACGAGCCGATCACCGACCAAGGCGATCAGACCGGCGACCGCGGTCAGGTCGATTCCTAGACCACCGCGGTTTTCGGGGCGGGTCAGCTCGGACCAGCCGAGGTCGTCGAGTTCGGCCATCAGCTCCGGGTCCCAGCCGCCGCCGCTGAGCAGGGCATGGCGGTAGTCGGATGTGACACGGCGGTCAAAGAATTCGCGGATCGGGGTGACGAGGTCCACGTCAGCTACGGTGAGAGTCATCATCAGCTCCTGGGTAGGCCGAGCAGTCGCTCGGCAACGATGTTGCGTTGGATCTGTGATGTACCGCCGTAGATCGATGCGGCACGCGAGAAGTAGTGATCGTGAATCAACTGCGCGGCGTTCAGCCCGAGAGGTTGTGATTCGGTGTCGAGGCGGAACGGTCCGAGGAGATCGGCGAGGGCGCGGCCGACCACCTGCTCTGCGTCGTTGAGGACGAGCTTGTCGATCGAGTCGAGCGGATGTGGTCCCTCTTCGTCGATCAGGCGTTGCACAGTTCGGCGGATCTGAGCATCCAACACCCGCAGCGCCACGTGTGACTCTCCGATGGCGGTGCTGATCCGACGATTGGTCGTCGATTCCAAGGAGGTGCCTCGTAGTCCGTCGATCGTCTTCTCGACACCCCAGCCGATCTCCACCTGTCGGCGCATTGCATAGTTGCCACGTTCCTGAGACAGGGTGTCGAGGGCAATTCGCCAGCCGTCGTTTTCCTTGCCGACCAGGTTGCCGACCGGGACTTCGACGTTGTCGAAGAAGACCTCACAGAATTCGGCATCGCCTGTCATCTGGACGAGTGGACGGACGGTGATTCCGGGGGAACTCATGTCGACGATGAGGTAGGAGATGCCGGCGTGCTTGGGTTCGGCGTCGGGGTCGGTGCGGCACAGCAATGCGCACCAACTGGCCTGATTGCCCCAACTGGTCCAGACCTTCTGTCCGTTGACGACGTACTTGTCCCCGTGGCGAAGAGCGCGGGTCCGCAGTGATGCGAGGTCGGAGCCGGCAGAGGGTTCGGAGAACCCCTGACACCAGATGTCTTCGCCCGCGAGCAGCGGTGGCAGAAAACGGGAGCGCTGCTCGGACGAACCGTACCGGTGGATCGAGGGGCCGACCACATCGAGGCCGATCAATCCGATCGGGGCGGGTGCATGAGCGCGCGCCAGCTCCTCGGAGAAGACTTGCTGGTGCCGCGCGGTGAGGCCACGTCCGCCCGCTTCACGTGACCATCCCAGCCCCATCCATCCGGCATCGAATAGTGTGCGCTGCCATCGACGAAGGACGTTGTACCGTTCCTCCAGCTCCAACGGCACGGTGGGGATCTCTGTTTCGGCAAGCCACCTCCGAGCCTCGCGCCGCAGATCGGCGATCTCGGTGATCTGCTCGACCGGCACAGGTGAAACAGCATTCATCTCAAGCTCCCGTGTAGGCCGGTGCGCGATGCTCGAAGAATGCTGCTACGGCCTCTTTGGCGTCTGAGTAAGCGGACAACTCGCCGGAAAGACCCTGCTCGAACTCGTAGCCGCCCTTGAGGTCCTGGTATTCGATCGCGTTGAGGCTGCGCTTGGCGAACCGCAACGTGACCGGCGAGTGCCGGACCATCTTGGCCGCCACGTCGTAGGCTACGTCGAGTAGCTGATCGGGATCGACGACTTTCAAGACGCCGCCCTGCTGCGCGAGTTCCTCGGCAGACAGCGGTTCGCCGGTGAGGTGCAGATAGCGGACCAACTGCTGCGGTACCAGGCGTGAGGCATGTTTGGCGCCGCCCATCACACCGACGTTGACCTCGGGAAGCGTGAAGGTGGCGCCCTTGGCTGCCACGACCAGATCACACGACGCTGCCAGGGCCAATCCGGTGCCCACGGCCACTCCGTGGACAGCTGCGATCACCGGCAACGGGCAATCGTAGATCGACCAGAACGCTTCACGGACCGCAAGCATGCGCTCACCGGCGTTTTCCGGCGTCATCGTCTGGAATTCGGTGAGATCGTTGCCGCCGCAGAAGTGCTTGCCGGCGCCGGTCAAGACGATCGCCCGAGCCTCGGGGAGGTACTCCTCCGTGTGGGTGAAGAACCACTTGATCTCTGCGTACATCTCGCGGGTGACCGCGTTGACCGGTGGGCGGGTAAGCCAGACCGTGCCTACCTTCTGATCGGTCTTCCATTGCAGAAATTGCAGATCCTTCATCGAGGTTCCTTTGTTCGAACGGGCGTAAGCAGGAGCTGTGACCGGCCGGGTGCGGATGGTCGCCTCCGTGAGGCGGCATGTCCTTGATCCCTAGTGGTTTGCGCCACGACCGGGTGTGCTTCTACTCACATTAGTAGGCCCCACTCCCTAGATATGTCAATAGCTCGTATCTGAAAATGTGAAACTGCTCAGAGCTAGAGAGTTCTGAGGATGCATGGTTGATTTTTCGTCCATTCGGAA
The DNA here is from genome assembly GCF_056402775.1 of Rhodococcus sp. P3_B8. Lineage (NCBI taxonomy): Bacteria > Bacillati > Actinomycetota > Actinomycetes > Mycobacteriales > Nocardiaceae > Rhodococcus > Rhodococcus sp. P3_B8. The sequence goes on along the minus strand of NZ_JBFUGT010000008.1, from coordinate 57,360 downwards.
GCATATGACCTGTTGAGGCCGCAAATGCCGCGCAGGAAGAGCTGCCGTTCCGCTAGTGAACCGCGGCAATGCGAGGGGCGCATCGCTAAGTGTTGAGCCGAAAATGTCAGGCAAACGTATCTTTCATCGAATCAAGCACGTAGCATCATGTAACGGAAGTTGTCCATGACTCTTATCGAAAATTGTGCATGCTGTTCGGACTGCGGCCGTAGTGGAGACTTCACCTACGCTCGTACGCAGTGCGCCTGCGCCGCCCCGCGTAGAAGGAGGCATTGTGTCCGATCGGCCCTCGAACGGCGGTAGTGCGGGGTACTGCGGGGGGACCGTCCGCCGCCGGTATATCGTCAGAAGGCTGTATCAACGGCTGCGCCGCCAGTCCGGACATCGTGTGCATCMGTATGGGCCTCGAGGAGGAAAAGGGGCGTCGTGACCGCATCGCAAACTGTGAAGACGTCCGCTGCCACGCGCCGGCGACCCCGTGACCGGCGTGCGCAGATACTCCACAACGCCAGTGAATTGTTCACGAAATACGGGTTTCACGCCGTGCGGATGGAAGACATCGCCGAGGCAACCGACGTCACCGCACGGGCGATCTACCGGCACTTCGCCAACAAGCAGGATCTACTGTCGCAGGTGGTCCTCGAAGACCAGGACCGACTGCTCATGGCAGCCCAATCCGCCGAGCGCTCCGAAACCGGCGTCTGCAGCTTAGAGGAGTTATTGACGCGGATGGTCGAGGCATCACTGGAGAGCCTTCGACTCGGCCCCCTATGGCAGCGAGAAGCACGGCACCTCACCGCCGATGACTTCGAGCGAGTGCGCGAGGGTACTCGTCGCATCGGAGGCGCGGTGCGAAGGGCCATTGAAAAAGCCGATCCCTCCAAGAGCAGATTCGGTGCCGACGTACGCGCGTGGATGGCGGTGAGCATCATCACCAGCCCAGGGCACTACGACCGGTCACTGTCACAGCGTCGCCTGTCCCCACTGCTGGTGTCTGCTGCGTTGGCAGCCATCAATACCCCCGAATGCGCGTCAGCGTCACCCGAGTTCCGCGATGCGCCAGCGGCGGAGGCTCCAGTCGCAAATGAACGACCAGGTACATCACGTCGCGAACAGATCATCGCAGCAGCGGCGCGCGCGTTCCGGGAGCGCGGTTTCGGTGGAGTCAGCCTCGACGAGTTCGGCATCGCAGGCCCCGCCGTCTACCGGTACTTCGACAGCAAGGCCGACATCCTTTCCGCCATGATCATCCGAGTACAGGAATGGATGGCCCTGGAGAGCTCCAGGGCCATGCATCACAGCGCCTCCGATGAACAGGTCATCGACGGCCTCGTGAGAGGTTATGTTCGTATCGCAACCGAAGCAACGGATCTGTTCGCGGTTTCAGTTACCGAAGCCCTCAACCTCCCCGCTAGTGCTACCGAGCGTGATCGGCGAATCCGCCAGGACGACCTCGCCGAATGGGTCAAATGGCTACGAACCTCGCGTTCAGAAGTCACCGAGGCAGACGCACTCGCGCTGGTGAATGCGGTTCGCACAGCACTCAACGATCTTGTCCGTATTCCGCACCTCTCACGACACGCCGAGTTCCCCGACGAGCTTGTTGCGTGCTCGATGAATGCTCTTCTAAATACCCCGATGCCATCGGCACGATCGGGTCGGCGGCGTGATGAATAACCGAGTAAACGCCGGCGATGGTTGCGATCGCGACAAGAGCGCTGGTACCTATCGCGGCTTTCCTCACCCTCATGATCTAGGTATCGCCCCAAGTCGACGCAACGTGACAAGCGCGTGCAACACCGACTCCCTGGTTTGCTCTCCATCATCGATCGGCACTCCGCAGGTTTGAATATCCCGCATTACCAGTAGCGTCGTACGCTCCGAGGATCAGCACGGCAACCGACCGGCTGCAGCCGACGAAGCCGATCGCCAAACCGAACTGCGAGTCCGGATTGCGTGCTTGATCCAGGCTCGGCTCCGCTGGTCCGGAAGGTAGATCGATGTCGACCGTTTGGCCAAAATTCCCCTCCATTCCAGCACTGTTCGCGGCATTTAGCATGATTCTGCTGCTCTGATTTTCCCAGTGCGGGGGGACGGTGATGGGCAGGCCGCCGACGTTCTGGATGATCGACTCCAGTTCGGCCAGCTCCGCCCGCCGATCCAGGTAGGACGCGCTCATGATGTGCAGGTCGTCGAACGCCAGGACGTCAAAGGGTAAGAATGTCACAGGGATTCGTCGTTGAAACGGCTTCGTCGCGTGTGCAATCCCCATGCGCCGCTGGAGCAGGCCGAACGAGGGCTTGCCGTGATCGAGTACGACGACCCCGCCGTCGAGAACGATGCGTCCGCGGCCGCCGATCTCGGGATATGAGGTGTCACCACGTTCATGGCGCGGGTCCACAGCACCGGCTCGCAGCCGCCCACCGAGGCCAGCATCCGGCACCCGTCGTACTTCATCTCGAAACTCCACGGACGGTCCGTGTTGTCCGGGAGTGTGCCGGCCGTGGCCAGCATGGGCGCGATCAGACGCATACGCCCGGTTAAGCCCGTGACCTGGCCAAAGACGGTCCGCTTATTCCGGAACAGCGGTGATGTGGTCCGCCATAGTCATGTCAGCTGCGCGCGGTAGGTACTGGGTCAGTGCCAGGAGTTCCACCAGAGAACGATGGGCACCAGCCAAGGTGTCCACACCATCCAGCTGTCGCCCAACCCGTACGGGGGATCGGAATCACTGTCATCACCTCCGGGGTTAGTTGAAGCATTCGATCAATGCCGCGATGGCACGCGCAATGTCCTCCGGCTCGGTTGGGTCAGGCGGTGATAAATCTGCTCGTTCGTGGTTCTCATACTGAGCTCGCGGGCGGCTGGGCGGTCATTCTCCGGCGATACCGCCCCAGCCTCGAGCGATTCAGGTGCTACTCACCTGTGAAGGAACCCGGACGCTTCTCCATGAACGCGCTGACGGCCTCCCGGTGGTCGGCGGTGTGATGGGACAGCGCTTGCATGGCAGCGGACAACTCGAGCAAACTATCGAGACTCAGATGCTGGGATTCACGCAAAAGCTTCTTTGCCATCCGCACCGAGTTCGGCGGATTGACCGCTACGCGCTCCGCCAGCCCGCGCGCCTCGTCGAGCAGCTGCTCCGGGGCGACGACCCGGGAGACCAGCCCCCATTCCAGTGCAGTCGCCGCGTCGACGCGGTCCCCGGTCAACGTCATCTCGGCAGCGCGGGCAGCGCCGATCGCGCGTGGCAGCAACCACGCTCCACCGTCCCCGGGAATAATGCCCAGCTTGACGAAGCTTTCTGCGAAGAAGGCCGTGTCGGAGGCGATCCGCATGTCACACATGAGCGCGAGATCGCAGCCGGCGCCCACTGCGGGGCCGTTCACCGCCGCAATCAGGGGGACGTCGCAGTTGTACATCGCCCGAGGTATACGTTGAATTCCCTTCCGATAGCCCTCGCGCTGCTGGTGAGGCTTGCCTCCGAAGAGCCCGCGGCCTTCCGCCATGTCCTTCACGTTACCGCCCGCCGAGAACGCGGAACCGGCGCCCGTCACGATGACTGCTCTGGTCTCATGGCTGGCATTGACAGCGGACACGCACGCTACGAGCGCGTCGATCACGTCCTCGCCGGAGATCGGGTTGCGTTCTTCGGGCAGATTGATTGTCCAGGTCTCGATAACACCGTCGCGCTGGACGAGAACGGGATCATCCATGAAAGTTGCTCCTTGTGTGAGGGTCAATCAGTCACGATGACTGACTTATAGTTGTCGGTCCCGACTTCGGCTGCAGTCCGCAGATTGTTCAGTATCGGCACGGCCCGCTCACCTGCTGAGCGGAGGGCACCACGTCCAGTTGATCGGGGGCGCCGACGTTCAGTGAGAACCGAGGGTGGGTTCCGGCCTCTCGCGCGACCGAGGTGGCCGAACGAGAAGTCGGAGTCGCTCGCCGAAAGTCGGTCAGGCCGGCTTCGAGGCTCGTTCGGTCAGAGTCTCGCCGCCGATGGCCCAATCGTCCTTCGACACTTCTTCGATCGTCACCCAGACACTTGCCGGTTTCGCTCCTGTCGCGTCCACGTATGCAGCGGTCAGCTTTTTCAATAGCTCACGCTTTGCTTCGGCGGATTGGCCGGGGGTCTGGGTCACATGCAACAGCGGCATAGCGTGCTCCTTGAGGGTTTTTGTTGGGGAAAGGCACTCGACAAACCACTTCGCTAATCGAGATCAGTTGATCGGTGGGAACCGTGCCACGGCCAAGGGTAACAGCCTTGAGTATCGATTAAAAAGGGTTGGGGTGCAACGAATATGATGATAAATGGTTGGTGTGTCGTGTCACTTAGCTTGCAGTAAAGCAAGTGTCAGATAGCCATTCTTCATGGTGGATGAGATCATCCGTGGAATAACCGCGTTGACGACGCGTCGGTAGTACGGTGCCTGGAAGGCGAGCCCTCCGGGGCCTTCAGAGTTGATGGGCGAAAGCGCGCGGTACGAACATGAGTTTTCTGAGCAATTGTGAAACACCATTACGAGATTGGGCGTGAATCTATGATCGAACTCGATCGCGACTGGCCGCGGCTTCACGTGGTGGCCGCGACCGCCCCGCCGCACTGCGCGACGACGCCGAGGCGCTGCGGGAGTGGCCGACGGCGCGACTTCTGCGAGTCGACGGGCTCGGGCAGGTTCGTCTCACGGAGAAGCATGTGCTGCTGGAACCGGCCTCCGACCGCTACTTCGAGCCTCCCGAGCATGCGGTGCTGCTCGGTGTCTTCGACGGGGACCACGAATGGGCAGTGTGGGGCACCGAAGGTTTCAATGGTCGCTTACTTCCGGGCCGGTGCGATGGCTCGCTTGGATCGGGTTGGACGAGGCGTTCGCGCTGTGGGGTGGACCGCCGCTGATGTTGCGGATGGACAACGGACCGGAGTTCGTATCCACTGTGCTGCAATCGGTATGCCGTCCTCGGAACGCTCCCGAATGACGGATTTCACGGGTGTTGCGGCCCCGCTACTCCGGCAATACCCCGGAGCGGCGTAGAGACGCAACTTCGTTCTCGGAAAATCCGAGCTCGTCGAGAACAGCGTCGGTGTCGGCGCCGCGGTGGCGAGGGCCGAATCGCACCGAACCGGGGGACTCGGACAGCTTTACTGGTACGCCGACACCTCGGTACCCGTCGCACTCGATCACCATCTTTCGGTGCCGCACCTGCGGAAGGTTGAGTGCCTCCCCGACGTTGTTCACGGCCCCCGAGGGAACACCGGCCAGTCGAAGCGCGGCGGCCAGGGCCTCGCGCTGCCAACCGCCGATGAGTCCGCCGAGGACCTTGCGCAGCTGTACTGCGTTCGCCATACGATCGGTATTCGTCGTGAACCGTGGGTCCTCGGCGAGCCCGGGCGCGTCCAACGCGTTGGCGAGCGACCGGAACTGCCGGTCGTTGCCGGCACCAATGAAGAACGGTCCGTCACTGCAGATGAACGTCTCGTAAGGACAGATGGTGGGATGGGCGACGCCGGTGCGTTCCGGCGCGACGCCGGTAGCGAACCATTTGCCGGCGTGTGGGTGCAGGATCGACACCGCGCTGTCGAGCAGCGCGAGGTCGACAAGCTGCCCGCGCCCGGTCTCGCGCCGCACGTGCAGCGCCATGAGGATGCCGTTCATCGCATTGAGGCCGGTGATGATATCCACCAGCGGGATCCCGATCCGCATCGCCTCGCCGTCAGCTTCGCCGTTGATACTCATAAGCCCGGACAGTGCCTGAAGCACGGCGTCGTACCCGGGCGCGCCACCAAGCGGCCCGTCGGTACCGTACCCGGTGATCCGGCAGTGTACGAGGCGCGGGAACTCCGCGGCGAGTACTTCGTCGCCCAGGCCCCACCTCTCGAGCGTCCCGGCCTTGAAATTCTCGATCACGACGTCGGCCTCGGCGAGCATTCGGCGCAGGAGTTGCTGTCCTTCCTCGATTCGTAGGTCGACGCTGATGTTGCGCTTGTTGCGGTTGAGCCCGTCGAAGTACGTGCTGTGGTCTTCTCTGACGAACGGCGGGCCCCAACCGCGGGTTTCGTCGCCGGCTGGTGGCTCTACTTTCGTTACGTCCGCACCGTGGTCAGCGAGCATCTGCCCGCACAGTGGTCCGGCGAGCACCCGCGACAGGTCGACGACGCGAATGTCTGTGAGCGCGCCAGTCCGCGGAGGCAGCGCGGCTGAATTGGAAGAGGCGTCCCAGGCGTCGGCCGAAAGGGCGTTGACTGTCGAGTTGGTCATGGCTGCTCATTCTGGTGGGTATTGAAGGGTCGGGCCGGCCGAGGGGGAAGGTAAATCATGAAGCCTCTAGGCATCCAATTGAACAGGGAGTGGGGTCGGAAGGCTCCGAGGCGACTAGACATAGATGGACCTGTATTYAAGATAGTAATCCAGCGCCTCAGGGCCGAATTCTCGCCCAATTCCGCTGTGCTTCACGCCACCGAAGGGGGAGCCCATGTCGATCGAAAAATAATTGATCCCCATTGTGCCAGACCTGATCCGTGACGCGATATCTAGGCCATGCTCGTGATCGTCAGTAAAGACGACCCCGCCCAAACCGAAGACGGTGTCATTTGCGATACGAACGGCCTCATCCTCGGACCCGTACGGGATAACGGAGATGACAGGACCGAATATCTCCTCCTGTGCCAGTCGACTGTTATTGTCCACGCCTCCAAAAATAGTAGGCGAAACAAACCACCCTCGCGTTAGGCCATCAGGCGGCTCGGCGCCGCCACGGACAAGCTGGAATCCCTCAGACTCCCCAAGCCGGATATAGTTTCTAACTCGCTCTCGGTGTCGATCGCTCACCATCGGGCCCAAAGTGACCGCGTCGTCAAGCGGGTCCCCCATCGCCAGATCATCCACATAGGCAGCCAGGACATCTAGAACTTCCCGGGAACGACTATGGGGAACCAAGATACGGGAGTTTGTGGTGCACGTCTGCCCCCCGTTCTTGAACACAGCGTCGTCCAGGCTCCTAGCGAAGACATCCAGATCCGCATCAGGGAGCACAACGGCCGCCGACTTGCCACCGAGCTCGAGCGATACCCTCTTAAGGGACCGGCCTGCCGCCTCGCCTATCGCCTGCCCTGCAGCCGTTGACCCGGTAAATGCAATCTTGTCCACACCCGGATGAGCCACAAGGGCCTCGCCCGCGCGAACGCCACCAGCAACAATGTTGAGGACTCCAGGCGGTAGACCTGCATCTTCCGCTGCTTCCCCGAGCACATAGGCGTCAAGCGCAGTTTCGGGGGCTGGTTTCAAAACGATAGTGCACCCAGCGGCGAGAGCAGGAGCGATCTTGGCCATAGCCAGCAACTGAGGATAGTTCCACGCAACGATTGCACCAACAACACCGACTGGCTCTTGCCGCACAATGGTGTGCCCCTTCTTGCTGGGGCGGCGAGTCTCAAAAGTCCGTGCCTCGGCGAGCTCAGCCATTGAACGCAGTATCGCTACCGGGGCCGCAGCGTTACTGATAATCGATAAAGGCCTAATCATGCCATTCTGCTGACTGACCAAGCGCGCGGTGGATTCTCCTCGGCGCTCGAGGCTATCGGCGAACCGCCGCATAGTCTCGGCCCGTTCGTGCGGGGTGGAACGCCCCCAGGGGCCGTTGTCGAGTGCCGCCCGCGCGGCCAAAACAGCTTCGTCAATCTCCGAAGGACCACCCATTGCGGCAACGCCCAGCGGCCGCTCGGTTGCTGCTTCTGCAATAGTAAATAACTCTGGGTCGACAGCCTCTCGCCACTGGCCGTTAATATAAAACTGTCTGCGGTCGGCGCCACCGGCTGGGGGCATAATGTAACCTCTCTGAAGTGGTCATATACCTTGTCTTCCAAGGTTGCTTACGAAAGACGATTACGGTCAATACGCTGCCGCAGCCAAACGAAGGGCAAAGCGCTGGAGCGTCTACAGTTGAAGCGAATGACTAGATGACTGCTCGGCACCGTACCGATCGGTCCGTCTCGGGCCCGATCGAACTCCGACGGCCCACATCTAGGGAGATCAGGCCGGCCTACTGTGCGACGCCACGTCGATTCACCTGCGCGGTGCGGACGGTGCCTTGTGACTTACCTTCACCGAACTGCTCGAGAGTGGTCGCATTGCAAAACATGTACAGCACATCCAGGTCTGATCCGCCGAACGTGCACGCAACAGCCCAGGCGTCAGGCACGAGAACGGAATCGGTGATCTCGCCGCTCTCCTCAACGCGATAGAAGCCGCTCTCCGGACCGTTGGTCACGCCATTGCCGAACCAGACGCCACCTTCGGTGTCCAGTGCAATCCCGTCAGGGTGCATGCTCTCGTCGAGTTGTGCCCACACTCGGAAATTAGTCAAGGAACCATCGGCGTTTACGTCAAAAGCATCAATCCGGTGACCGAAGGTCTCCGCGAGGAGCAAAGTTCGACCGTCCGCACTAAGAGCAGCTCCGTTCGGGAATATCGCATCGCCTTCAACTCTGCTTACGTTGCCCTCGGGTGTTACGTGGGCCAAAGTTGTTGCCTTCGGATCCTCAGCCCCGAGGTCAAAGCCAAAGTTGCCAATGTAGGCATGTCCGGACGGCGATACCAGCATGTCGTTTGCCATTCCGCGGGCGATATGCGCGATATCGGCGTACTCGCTGACGGATCCGTCGGGCGCGATTCGCACAACCTTCTTCTTCGTCGGATCCAAGAGGACCACTAAGACCGATCCATCCTGTAGGAAACCGAGCCCAGACGGTGACTCTTCGAGCGTCGCGAATGCAGTGTGGCTGCCGTCCTCTTCGAAATGAAGGATGTGCTTGCCAAAAAAGTCGCTGGCCCATAGTCGACCATCGTGCCAGCGTGGTGCTTCGAGGTAGCCATGCCCACTGGATATTGTCTGCAGTGAATGGTTCTTCATTGCCTGCCCTTTCGGTGGTAGATATGGCGATTGCAGCTTCGAGTTAACGCATCCTAGGCGCTGGTCACGCCTCAAATTGCACTACGGTGTATTTCGCCGCGAGCTTGGAGAGCAACTCCTTTGCGCGAATATGAGTAGGATGCACGTCGTACTCGGCATAGCCTGTTGGATCATGAAACGCAGCGGAAATCCCGTAGTCGCTGCTCACGTCGCGCGAACTGATGTCTCTTCCATGAGCGTAGGCATGTAGCAGTTCTGTACATTCGGCGGACAGCTGATCAAGCGCAATTGCGAAAGCCGATATATTCGAGTCATCGATCGACCGGGTCCATGATATAGCGACCAAGTGATGAAAAGTCATGACACGGTCAGCCCATCGGTATATCCGGACTCCTTTTCCTTCTGCCAGAACTGCAAGTATGTCGGTACGCCGTTTAGATACTGCAGCATCTGCATTTTCTTGCCCGGAATGTTGCCCCCGTTGTACCAAGACTTCGCCCGATTGAATAGCGCCGTGTCGTCGGTCTCGTTGATGTGCGCGGTCCAAGCTTTGTCCGCTTCAACTGTCGATTCGAAACGGGTGAGTCCGTTTGACCGAAGAAATTCGAAAAAGTCGACCATGACCTCGCCCTGAAGCTCGGCGTTCGTGGACCCGTTCGCAAATGCAGCAGGACTCTGGGGGCCGTAGACGAAAATGGCGTTCGGGAACCCGGCTGTGACTGCTCCGAGGTACGCGTCTACGCCCTGGCTCCATTTGTCACGTAAAGTGACGCCATTCGCGTTCTGAACGTCGATCGAGGTTAGTGCGCCGGTGTTGTTGTTGAAGCCTGTAGCGAGAACGATAATGTCAAACTCGCCGTGCTCGACTCCGTCGGCTGTGCGAATCCCAGTTTCGGTGAATCCGACGATCGGGGTCTCTTTGGTGGAGACAAGAGAGACGTTCGTCTGATTCATCACCTCATAATAGTTTTGATGGAGGGCCGGCCGCTTGGCTCCGAAGGGATGAGGGGCGATTTCTGGGACCAGCAGCTCTGCTTTGACTGGGTCTTTGATCTGGGGCTTGATCTTGTTCTTCCAGAACTCATATGTCAGCGCATTTGTTTTGTCATTGAATAGATAGTCCGAGAAATTTCCCAGCCAGAATGCGAATCCGCCCTGATTCCATAGGCGCTCAAAGACAGCATTGCGCTCGTCCTCTGGGGTTTCGACACCGCTCCGGGGGTCAAAGTCGTAGTCGATCGCTGCGTGGGTTTCGCGACATTTCGCGGCAACCTCGGGCATTTTGTTCTTCAGGGCGGCTTGTTCCTCATCATCCAAGTACTTCTGTTGCATAGGCAACGAAATATTCGGAGTGCGCTGGAAAACCGTGAGGTTTTCGACTACTGGGCCTGCTTCCTGCACTACCTGAACAGCGCTTGCGCCAGTTCCGATAATCGCGACGCGCTTGCCCGTCATGTCCAGGTCGGAACGCCATCGGGCGGTATGAACCAGTTCTCCTTGGTACGCATCCATATCTGGGATGGATGGTGTGTAGGGTTCCGTGGTCGACCCTGTCGCGAACACCACAAACCTTGCCCGGAAAGTGGCTCCGTCCTGTGTTTCGAGGTTCCACATCCGCTGCTCTTCGTCGAACGTTGCGCCCACGACCTTAGTGTTGAATCGACTGTCCTTGCTCAGGTCCAGTTTGGAATCAACATAATTGAAATAGCTACGCATTTCCTCATGATCGGGGTACATCTGCGAGAAGTCCCAATCCTTCCAGAGGTATTCGTCAGTGAACTGATATACCGGTGCGTGGCTGTCCACCCTTGCTCCCGGATAGCGATTGAGGCTCCATGCCCCGCCGAAACCGCCACTGGCTTCAAGGAGGATCACAGAGAATCCCCGGTCCCGAAGATGGCGTAGCTGATAGATGCCACCGAAACCACCCCCGACAACGATGACGTCATAGGTAGGTGTTTCCGCAGACTGTGCCAGGTCGTTCTTTGGAGCGTGGATTGCGGTCATCGATTTGGACCTTTCGAACGCTGAGATGGGGCAGGGTTGCCGCTCGCTGTAGCCCTCTGATCAGAGGTGATTAGAGGGCCGAACGAGCTGGAGGGGAGCGAGATCTGGAACCTGTGTGACTGCGACCAAGTCTCGCTTGGGATGTGGTGTACACCATAGGCTTCAGGCTTCAAGTCCGCAACTAAAGAGAATAATTCATAACTACGTAAAACACGGTCGCTTCAGTAGTGTTTTGCTGCGTTGGCCGCGCGGCGCGGGCGGGCGATGGCTGGAGCGGCGAGCACGATGGTCGGGTACGCCTCGATCGACTCGCGGGTGCGGTGGAAGACCGGTCGGGCCTTCAGTTCGGACTCGGTGAGGCGGAAGAACTGCTCGACTTTCCGCAGGTTGTGATAGGTGGCCACGACCGCCTTTCCGACCATCGCGGTCGGCTCGATGTCGGTGACGTAGCCCTTGTGGCCGGCGGACTGGCGGGCCCGCTCGATTGATGCCTCATCCAGGATGACGCTCTGTCCGGTGACCTTGACGGATCGTTACCTTCGTAGTGGTTCTGCCAGGTCGCCTACGCGCTGGGTGCGGTCGATCTGCGCGTTAGTGGTGCGCCGGTCGCGTTGGGCGCGCTGCCACTTTTAGTGCCACACCACCCTGCGGTCGCGCCGGTCAGGGCCCTGGCCCATCGAGCGGGTCAGCTCCGCGGTGTCACCTTCGGCGATAGTGTTACCGCGGCGGCCGAAGTTATCCTCGAGTTTCCCTGGGGGCCTTGGAGGTTCGGGAGGCGACGATGAACGACGGCCCCGCAGGTTGGCGTCGATCGTGTTTCGGGGCGTGCCTGGACGCCGATGTCTTCGAGCGCCCGGTCGTGTCGAGTTTGCCGTTCGGCTCGATCAGTCGGGCGCACACTAGCGACTTTGAATGTCTCATCGCCGATCTCATCGAACCCCAGCGCCTAGTACGTCCCGGCCAGGTCGGCCCACAGGACCTCGTTTGAGTGCGAGCGCACCACCGCATCCCCGCCCGCGCAGACCTGCGACTCCGGCTCCAGCTCCAGCTCCAGCTCGAGACGCGTCTGATCAGTGTCGATCCTGCCCCTGGTCACCGCCATCAACGTCGTGAGATCGCCCTCGGTATGAGCGAACCCGATGTGCTCCACTAACGGGAACGACCCCAGTGGCACGAAGCTCTCCTGGTGCGGGAGTCTCAGCACCAGCCGTTGGAGTCACTGCTCTCGAGCGGTCGGCCGCTCCGTGGGCGCTCGCGCATCACTCCGAGGTCCACCGTGAGGCGCTGACGGCGTTCGCGGGCAAACGCGCCGGCAAGTATCAGGGGCGTTGACACGAGAGATCGCGTTCGTCCTACATCTTGTGAGAACGTTCGTGCACTCGGCATTCGCACGGAGTCGCGCGCCTAGCGGTCAGCGAAAGCCCCACTCCTCGGCGTGCCGGAGACAGATCTTAGCGAGCTCGTCGCGCCGCTCGATGATCGTCTCGCGAACGCCGACCACACCGAGTGTGGCGATGGTTCGGCCGCGTTCCCGGAGAGCCACCGACACGCCGTCACCGCGTTCGACAGCCACGCCTGGGGCTGCACACACGCCGGTCGCCCGTAGTGCCTCGAGGGCGTAGAGGAACTGCTCGATGTAGTCGGCGTCGGCCACCGGGCGGGAGTTGAGGTAGGCCCAGATGTCGCGCTGCTCGCGGTCGGCCAGTAGCAGCCACCCCGCGGACGTGCGCAGCAGGGAGCGCCGCAGGCGGTTCTCCGCCAGGTACGCGTACTCCGGTTCAGAGGAGACGTGGTCAACGTAGAACAGGTCGTCGCCCACCGAGGTGGACAGCGCGATGGTCAGTCCGGCCTCGGCGTGCACTTGCTGGAGCTGTTCGTGACTTATCGACGTGACCGGGGGGCGTCCCGCGATGACGTTGAGCAGGTAGGGCGCTGTACCGAGGGTGTAGATACGGTCGCGCTCGTCGAGGTAGCCGACGKCGACGAGACCGTTGAGCAGCCCATGCACCGAACTCACTGGGGCGTTGAGAGCCTTTGCCACGGCCGTGAGGGTGAGACCGGCACCGGAGCGGGCGACGAGTTCGAGGATTGCCGCGACCCGGTCGATCATGCGATGGCGGGGACGCTCGGGAACCTGCTCGAAAGGTACAGCTCCGGCGGCCGGAGAAGTTTCCGTCATTGCGAAAGCGTAGCAATGGCATCCACGCTCACTAGATAGCGTATATACGTAACCTGCTTCGCTATTGTGTATCTCTAGCGTTTCTGGAACACTTTCCAAGTGATGCGGGGCATCCTTCGCGGCAGGGCGACCCGCGGTCTGGACTGACCCTTGATTTGACTGTGCGCACTCCCCGAACAGCGGCACAGTCGACCCCGATCGCCCGGGCGCCGCCCGGGCAGGACTCATCAGGAGGCCCCATGAGTTCGACTCTCGCGCCACCGACCACGGTGGCGACCGATGAGATGAACGCCCTGCGTGCCGAGGTACGCGCGTTTCTCGCCGAGGAGGTCGACGCCGGGCGGCTCATACCCTGGATCGACACCTGGCTCACCCGCTGGGACGAGGACTTCACCCGACGCCTCGCCGAACGCGGCTGGGTCGGGATGACGATCCCCACGGAGTTCGGTGGCCGCGGCCGAACCCACCTCGAGCGCTTCGTCGTCACCGAGGAACTGCTCTCCGTGGGCGCCCCCGTCGCCGCGCAGTGGGTCGCCGACCGGCAGATCGCCCCGTCCCTGCTTCGCTACGGTACCGAGGAGCAGAAGCACGATTACCTGCCCCGCATCGCCGCCGGCGAGTGCTGCTTCGGCATCGGCATGTCCGAACCGGACGCCGGCTCCGACCTGGCCAGTGTCCGCACCAAGGGCGTTCAGGTCGACGGCGGCTGGCGGATCACCGGGACCAAGGTGTGGACCTCCGGGGCCCAGCACGCGGAGGCCTTCATCGCGCTGTGCCGCACCGAACCGCTCGACACCTCGTACCGTCACGCGGGTCTGAGTCAGTTCATCGTCGACCTGCGCAGCGAGGGCGTCACCATCCGGCCGATCGTCTCCCTCTCGGGGGACCACCACTTCAACGAGGTCGTCCTCGAGGACGTTTTCGTGGCGGACTCAATGGTCTTCGGCACCCTCGGTAACGGTTGGGAACAGGTCAACTCCGAGCTCGCCTTCGAGCGCAGCGGCCCTGAACGGTTCCTCTCCTCGTTCCGCCTGTTCGCCGCGGAGATCGGTGCGATCTCCACCGGAGCCCTGCCCGAGCGCAGCGACCTCGGCCGGACCGTGGCCCGGATGGCCGGACTGCACAACCTCAGCCAGAACATCGCCGGCGCGCTGCAGCGCGGTGAACCCGCCGACACCCCGGCAGCCCTCGTCAAGCTGCTCGGCACCGCCACCGAGGGTGACATCGTCGACACCGTCTCCACCCGGCTCGGCGACGAGCTGGCACCCGGTTTCGCCGGCACGAACGGCACCGCCGCGGTCGCCGAGATCCACGGCCTGCTGCGCGCGGGCCTCCACCAGCGCCCGGGCTTCACGCTCCGCGGCGGCACCAACGAGATTCTGCGCGGCGTCATCGCGCGGGGACTGGGGATGCGCTGATGACCACCGCCACGACCGTCGACCTCTCCGTCGACGAGGACCTGCAGGCGATGCTCTCCGACGTCGTCTCCGGTTTCTCCGGCCCCGACGTCCGGCCCGACGCCGACGCCGTGTGGTCGACACTGCGGGAGGTCGGCGTCGCCCGGCTCACCGCGCCCGAGGACGCCGGGGGCAGCGGAGCCGGCTGGGCCGAAGCCGCCGCGCTCCTGCGCACCGCGGCTGCCGCCGGTGTGGCCGTCCCGTACGCCGAGACTGACCTGCTGGCCGGGCCGCTCCGGCGCGCCGCCGGGATCGACGACTCGTCCGACTCCACCGCCACCGTCGCGCTGCTCGATTCCTCGGGGACCGCGCACGGTGTCCCGTGGGCCGGTGCCACCGCCACCGTCGTGTGCGTGCGCCCCGCCGGCGATACCCATGAGCTCGCGGACGTGCCAACCGACCGCTTGACGATCACGACCATTGAGGGCATCTCGGCAGTGCCGACCGGCTCTGTCACCGTCGGTGAGGGCATCTCCTGGTCACCCGTACCCACCGCGGCCGTCGAGGCGTACGTCCTGCGCGGCGCGCTCGCCCGTGCATTGCAGTGCGTCGGCGCGATGGACGGCATGCTCGCCTCGGCGATTGAGCACACCACCGCCCGCAGCCAGTTCGGTCGCGCCCTGGCGAAGTTCCAGTCCGTGCAGAACCTCGTCGTCGACATCGCCGCCGAGTCCGTGCTGGCCCGCGCTGCCGTGGACACCGCGCTCGCCGACGCCCTCACCGACGACCTCGACGGCGAGCTGTCCCAGTTCCGCGTTGCGGTCGCGCGCAGCGTCGTTTCGCAGGCCCTGGCCGTGGCGGTGCGCAACGTCCACCAGGTGCACGGCGCGATCGGGACCACCCACGAGCACACCCTGCACCGGGTCACCCTTCCCGCCCTGCAGTGGCGCGGCGAGTTCGGGTCACCGGCGTTCTGGGAGGGGTTCCTCTCCCGCGCGGCCATTGTCGGCGGCATGGACGGTGCGTGGCCGATGGTCGCCGAGGGCGCCCGCGTCGAGGACGCCGCGAGCCGGTACCTCGACGCCGTGATCGCAAGGTCCGTGTCATGAAAACGGAACCGCCACGATCTCCTCCGTAGCCGAGCCTTCAGCTCCCTACTCGAGGCCGAACACAGAAACCGACCACAGAAACCGACCACAGCCGACACCCTCACACCTCCGCCCACCCGTGAGGCTCGGCGGTTCGGATCGTCACCGGCGTAGCCCGGCCGCCGTGGTGGTCAGCGGCCGCCCGGGGTGCCGGGGACATGTCGTGCCGTTCTGTGAGCCCGAGGGGGGTCATAGTGGAACGTGATGTGAACACGACGAAAGGAAGATCGTGGACCATAGCGCGCTGTTGACCGACGCCTTCGATCGCATTCAGGAGACCGTGCATTCCACGCTGGCCGATCTCCCCGCCGACGCCCTGACGTTTCGGGTGGACGCGAAGGCGAACACGATCGCCTGGCTGATCTGGCATCTGACGCGAGTGCAGGACGACCACGTCGCCGGTGTCGCGGGCACCGCGCAGGTGTGGACCTCCGGCGGGTGGGTGGAGCGCCTCGACCTCCCGTTCCCGGTTGCCGACATCGGTTACGGGCATTCCGCGGACGAGGTGGCGAAGGTTCGGACCGGCGCCGGCCTCCTGCGGGAGTATCACGATGCCGTGCACGACCGCACCGTCGATTACGTCCAGTCGATCGGCCCGGACGACCTCGACCGGATCGTCGACGAGAATTGGGATCCGCCAGTCACTCTCGGTGTCCGGTTGATCAGCGTCGTCTCCGACGATCTTCAGCATGCCGGGCAGGCGGCGTACGTCCGCGGCATCTACGAGCGCCGCTGAGCCCGCGACGACGTCTCGTTGGCGGCGAGCCACGCCTCGACTCGTCGCCGGGAGCGTCGGCCGACGCGGTCACGGACCGCCGGACTCACTCTGGCTGCACCGTGCAGCGTCCCGTTCCCCGCCAGTGCCAGCGGAACGAACCAGGCGGGCACGACCGGCAATCCGAGTTCCTGCATGCCGCGCTTGCCGGAGAACAACCGCTGGATGCTGAGCAGACGCTGGCGGTTGAGCCGGCGTCGCAGGGACTCTGCATGCGGGTAGTGGAAGGTGGCCCACGACTTCTGCAGTGAGTCGGCCAGCACCCTGGAGTTGTCGTCGGGACCGGGAGCGAACATCCCGATCTGGCACATGTTGCGGCGTCCGGTGTTCTCGTCGTCGACCAGCCAGTGCTCGTCGATGCCCATCAGCCAGCCGATGTACCGCCACAGATGCATGACGTCGCGGCCCTCGTCGGCGGAGACCCACACCCCCAGCGACCGGAGTCCGACGAGGAATGTCGTCGAGAAGAGGGCGAGCGTCCCGGCCTGATCCGACTGGTTGATCGGCATGCCCCAGTCGGACACGTCCCAGTTCTCGTCCTGCAGCAGGGTCAGGTTCACGAACGCGTGCATCAACCGGACGTGCACGGACAACTGCCAGCCCCGGCGGTCGCGGTCCATGCCACCGGGCAGGACGCACTCGTACCACCACCGCACGGTCTCGGCCACGCGCTGACCGGCGCCGTCCCCGACGAGCCTGCCGGTGGCCACGAGTTGGCGGGAGGTGGCGGCGCTGCGGTAGCCGTTCATGAGGGAACCGGTCGCGAGCAGGTCGAGTCCGGTCATGCCGCTGCGCAGGCAGACGGCGGCCCCGTGCTCGAGGCGGCGGTCGTCGACCCACGACGGCCGACGGTCCACTGCGTCGAAGAACGCGACCAGCGGTTGCGCGGCGTCGGGCACGCTGCCGATGCCGTCGGAGAGTGCCCGGGAGTACTGGGCCATCATCACGGTCTTGTCGACGAGGACGGCCCGCGCCAGAGCGGCACCGATCTCGTCCTGACCGACCACCGCCCGGGCGTGGAGTTCCCGCTCCGCCGGGGTGGGCGTCGGGTCGCCGTGCACGAACCGCGACAGCGTCCGCATCGAGCGGCGACCCCACTCCGAGTCCATGTCGAACCGCCGCGGCGGCGTGAAGTCGGAGAAGCCGGGCGCCGACTCCCGGGACTGGGTTTCTGTCATTGCGGTGCACTCGATTCGGTAGTCGAGAAGGGGGCGTCTTTGTGCCTCAGCCCCGGCTCGCGGGGCTGTGAGTTACAGTTCACCCCACCGAATCGGACGGGTACAAGTCGCATTGTGAGGCAGACCGGGAGGGTTCAGCGAATGGGCACTGGCCAGCGGAAAGACCCCTCCCAGCAGCGGTCGCAGGAGACGGTCGCGCGCATCTTGTCGGCAACTGGTCAGGTTTTGCGGGCCAAGGGTTACACCGGCTGCAGCACGAACGCCATCGCGGAGGCCGCCGGCATCTCGAAGGGGTCGGTGTACCAGTACTTCGCGAACAAGGACGAAATCATCGAGGTCCTGATCGACAAGATCATGGAAGAAACCACCGCCACGTTCGGGACGCAACTCGAGCAAGCCGTCGCGAAGGGCACGTTCCTGAAGGACGCGGCGCTGCAGTCCCAGCTCCTCGCCGTCCTGGACAGGTATCGTGACATCCTCGGTTCGCTGCTCAACGACGCCCCGCACCTTGCCCTCACCGCGCACCGTTCGGTCCGGATCGAGGAACGGTGCCGCGACCTGTTGCGTACGTATGTGACGTTGAATCCGTCGGCGATCGGTCCGGATGTCGACCTCGAAGCCCTGCTCCTGGTGCTCACCGTCAGCTACCGCGAGGTGAGCCTCGAATATCTCCGCCGCGACCTCCGCGAGCGGCGAAACGAGCTGGCCACCGTCCTCTACGACATGACGATGGGCGGCCTCGCCGGGCGCGCGAAACGCGGGGTGTAACGCCGAGGGGGCTTCGAGAGAAATACACAGTGAGCCCATGGCGCTGTCGGACCCCGACCCGGCAGCGCCAGGGGCCTTCTTTTTTGCGACGGCCGCTCCTACCGCCGCCGCCTGGTCGGCGACCCCGGCACCTCCAGCCACACGACCCTCTCGAGCGCACGCAGATCGCTTTCGATCCGCCGGAACAATTGATACACGGCGATGAAGGCGAAGATGCCGCCCAGACACAGCGCGCGCACCGTCGCGTTCACGGCGTCGCCGGTGCTTCCGCCGACGAAGCTGAGCCCGGCGACCCCGATCAACGGGACGGCCGCGGCGACGGCGAGGTACCGCGGCATGCTCCGGCCGAGGGCCCGGATGTTGCGTCCGTCGTTTCCGCGCAACTCGCCGTGCGACAGCAGGATCGGGCAGAGGCATCGCACCGCGTAGAACGTGAGGATGAAGAACGGGTAGGCGAGCGCGACAGCCCCGCACACGGCGAGGGACGCGAGGAGTTGCGTGTATGCGCGCAACGGAATCCCGCCGGCGGTGATCTCCAGGGCGACCGGGTAGGCGACACCGGCGACGACCCACAGCCCGAAGCTGACCACGACCGCGCGGTGGCCGAGCCCGAGCGTCGTGGCGCGCGCCTTCTCCAGCACCTCGGAACTGTAGGTTCTGCCGTTGCGGAGACCGCGCGGCACCGTGAGCGCGAGTCGACACCAGTAGACGATGAGCACTGCGCCCAGCGGGAACGCGATCCCGCCGATCACCAGGTGCACGAATTCGAGATCCTCCTGCGCCTCGATTGGCAGCGTCGCGATGATCAGCACCTTGTTGTAGTAGTAGTTGTATCCGGCTGCCAGCAGGTTCGGGATGCCGACGGCGGCGATCACGATGGGAAGCGCCCACCGCCACATCGTGGACCGCACGCTTCCCGGCGCGGGGTCGACGAGATCGCGGGCGTGCGGGTCGAGGCACAGCGCGAACTGCCGTGTCAGCTTCCGGCCACTCGACCACCGATCGTCCCGGTCGGGTGCGAGCGACTTCACCAGGATGCGCCGCAGCGCGGCGGGACAGTCCTCGGGAAGCGCGGATCGTTCCGGGTCCACTCCCCGGCGTCGGGACTCGAGAAGGACCCGAGGCGACGGCGGTGACGTGGTTCCGTCGTCGTCCGGGAACGGCCGTGCCCCGGTCAGCAGTTCCCACAGCATCACGCCCAACGCGAAGATGTCGCTGCGGGTGTCGAGGTCGGACGCGGTCCGGTGGATGGACGGGTCGATCACCTCGAGCTGTTCGGGCGACATGTAGGCGACGGAGCCGCCGATGAATCCGCCGGCGCCGCGATTCTCGACGCTGTCGCTCGAACTGACGTTGAAGTCGGCCAGCTTGGGGATGCCTTCGAGCCCCAGCAGCACGTTCGCCGGTTTGATGTCTCGGTGCAGGACGCCGTGCTCCTCGGCGTAGTCGAGCGCGTCGGCCAATCGCAACCCGATCCACGCGACCGTCTCCGGCCACGACAGTGCCGCGATCTCGTCCCGCACACTCGAATACTCCGGCTTGATCTCGCCTCTCTCCGCGAGGATCCGGTCGACCGAATCGAGCAGCAGCTGTCCGGATCGCTGCTCCGGCGGGGTCTTGCGGACCAGCCGCACCACGTCGAGGAGCGTGCCGCCGGGCACGTATTCCATGAACAGCACCCGCAGCCGGCGGTCCTCCAGCACCCGCTGGTCGTAGACGCGGACGATGTACGGGTGGTCGAGCTGCGCGAGTGTCTGCGGCTCGTTGCCGATGTTGCGGGAAATCTTCAGCGCCACCCAACGCTGCATCGAACGCTGCCGGGCGAGGAACACCCGCGCGAACGCGCCGTGACCCAGTTCCATCATCAGGTCGAAATCGTCGAGGCGTTCACCGACGTCGAGGTCGTCGCCCGGGCCGAGTTCCGCAGTGATGGTCCGCCGGTCCATGCGGCGGTCGTGTTCGAGGAGGGTCTCGAACCGGGCCGCCTGCTGCGGGTATTCGGTGACGTACTCGGCGGAATCCACGTCGGCGCCACTTTGACGGCGGACCCGGTACTCCAGGTAGACGAGTTCCGGTGGCAGAGGTTCGGCGAGCAGTTCCGGGAACTCGAGGCAATAGTCGGCGATACGCTTCGGGTGGCCCGACCGCAGCCACCGGTACTCGAGGTCCACCTTGATCAGCTCGATCAGCGCGGCCCGCCTGATCGCGGCCGTGTCGGGGAGATACTCGGTGAGCTCGGCCGGTGAACCGGACGACTCCCAATCCGCGACCAGGCGTTCGACGCCGCTTTCCACGACGAACACCGATTCGGCGCCCGACGTTGTCGACGGCGGCAGCTGGGTGTCCTGACCCAGTTCGGTGGGCGGCCCAGACGCGACCGTCGAATCACTCGGCGGGCGATCGTTCATGGCGGTCCGATTCCGGGCGTTGCAGATTCCGGGAGGTGCATGGGGGCGTACTTGCCAGGGTATTCCTGACGGTGCGCGAAGGGTACGGAACAGCAGGCCGTCACGCGCTCCCGGCGGGGCCGGAACCAGTGCGAGGGGTGTTCACCTATGGCGGGCAATGATGTGGTCCTTGGTACCTCCACGAACTGAACGGGCAGGTAATCACGACGTCGGCCCAGCCGGCGGGAAGGTCGCGGCCTTCTTCACGGCCGGGACCTCGCCGCCCTCGACGATCTGCACGTGCCAGCCGTACGCCTCGTAGCGGGCGGCGGTGTCCTCGGACAGCGCGATGGCGGTGTCGTCCTCCGGCGGCATTGCCGTCGAGTCGTCCCGACTTGACGGCACGGGCAAGGGACGACTGGATACGGTCCGCTGCGGCATTGGCCGAGGCGGTGTCGCGCTCGAGGCGCATAGGTATGGGTGTCGGTGAAGAAGTCGTACCGCGGCGCACCAGGCGATGGCGACGAACGGCCCAGGTGAATGGTTGGGAAGCAATTTCCAACCACTCCTGGGACCGAACACCAGGTGCGCCGCCGACGGACACCACACCGTCTATGGCTGGACGTGTGCGGTGACAGTCACCGCGGTGTCTGGCTGGACGGTGTTGATGAGGTCGCCGTGGCGGAGCCGGTCGAGTACGGCCGCCGCTGGGCGAGGAGAATGGGGACTGGTCTTACGGCGTCCCGGACCGCTATCTCCGTGGGCTGGGTCGCCTACTGTCGCGACGGCTACGAATGGCGCAAAGGCAGAAGCCGCCGTCAACGCCTACGAGCACCATCGCGTTGTCCTTCCTGGAGTGAGTCGGTAGGTCTCTCGAAGAGTCATGCGATGGCCGCCTTCGCGGGTTTGCGACACGCCGGTCAGATCCGATTCCGTTTCATGAATCATCATCTTCAATGGGCAGCCAGTGTTGCGAAGTAGGACACGAGTCACCTCATCCGTACTTCTAACCTTCTCAGGTGCGCAATCCGTGTGCATGTTCGGAACCGTTTCTTTCCCCCACTCGAGGAGTGACCATGGCCTTGTTTGCTGTGATCTGGTCGTATACCACCGATGCCTCTGTCAAAGAGGCTGCGCATGCCGAACACCTGATTTTCGTCAAGGATGCCGCTGCCCGAGGCATGCTGCAGGAGGCCGGCGCCTGGGCCGACGGCGCCGGAGCCCTACTGGTATTCCAGGCGGCCAGCGAAGACGCTTTGCGTTCCTTGCTTGCGGAGGATCCTTACGTCAAGCAGGGTGTCGTCGTAGAGCAGCGCATTTACCAATGGAATCCAGTCATAGGCCCTCTCGTCGGCATCTAGTGACAGTGGGGCACGCTCATACCCTGGTGGCTCGGTGTCGAGGTATCTTCACGGTTTTCCTTCGGTAGGTACCTGGTCGGCGGTGTTGGTCCAGACGAACGGCGCGCAGCGGGTGTTACATCCGTTGATGAAGGCGCGGATCTTGGTGGTCAGCTCCTTCACGGAGCCGAAGGTCCGCGGTGGACGGCCTGCCGTTCTCATTCCGAACCAACACCTCCACAAGCTTCATCCATGATGCCGAGTGGCGATGTCCGTGGCGGAGAACAGGGTGAAGGTGCGGTGTCGGGCGTAGTCGTGAGTGTGCTTCCCTCCCGAGCCGATCCGCATCGACTGGGTCGGCGTGGTCCGGTCCAAGGCCTGAATCTGCGATGTTTGGTCCACACAAGCACGATTGCGTTCAACTGCGAACAGTGAGTTTCAAGCCGCGGCAGTAAAGTCACCTCTCCGTCTATGACGGTTGATCTCTCTGTGGCTCAACCTACGCTCCCGACTTGTGCTGTAGCTCCAGCGAAGGTGACCGCTGCCAACCCGCACCCTTCTCGCTTGACAACGACGTCGGAACTGCGGTGACGGGCATGCCTGCTTGTGAAGTCCAGTTTCGAAGTCTCTGCGGTCAAGACAGATTGGCGCGCGTGCGTCCCCAAGAATATGTTGCGCAAGGTTGTAAGGGGGCGCGGGTATGCCGCCAGGATCGACCATCTATGCCGCCCACCACTTCGATCCCGCTACGTTTGTCGTGCATCTTCCCGCTCGGCACGAGCCGGCCGAAGCGTCAGGCAGCAGCGAGTCTGATGCCTGTGAGTCTTCAAAACGCGCTGAGTGCAGGACATTTGAGGACAAGGAAGCGAATTTCCAATTCCTTTCGACTGCAGAACTGCCGAGAATGGTTTCGTACTGGCACGCCTGCCGCGCAGCACGGACGGCTGATCAGGCGATTCAACTCCGCGCCGGATGGTGAACTTCCAAACCAATTCTGCGCCTATATAGATCGGGGAACAAAGATGTCCGTAAACGTGGACCACCCAGCATTGCCGTCATCGATCGCTGACGGGAGAACGCTGTATATCGCAGGCCGATGGAGCGCTGCCACCGACACTTACGAGCGGGTAGATCCCTCCGATCTCCGCCGCGTGACGGGAATCTACGCTTCGGCGACTCCCCGCAATGTCGAGGCTGCCTATGCGGCCGCCGGCAGTGCTCAACCAGCGTGGTCCGAGACAACAGCGATTCAGCGGTCGGACTTTCTTCGTTCTGCCGCTGACCTTTTGGAAATCCGCGTTCACGACGCTGCCCTGACGATCACCGCGGACATGGGGAAGGCGATCCGCGACGCACGCGCCGAGGTCCTGCGAAGTGTCGCCATTCTCCGCTACTACGCCGGTGAGATCCTGCAGCCCAGTGGAGAGACATACCCCAGTGCTGATTCACACACGATGCTGATGACGGTGGAGGAGCCGCTCGGCGTCGTTTGTGCAATCACACCGTGGAACTTCCCCTTCGCGCTTCCGGCATGGAAAATCGCGGCGGCAATAGGTTTCGGGAACACAGTTGTGTGGAAGCCTGCAGAACCGGCCTGCGGATCCGCAGTGTTTCTGACGCGGATCCTCGCAGAAGCCGGGTTGCCCGCGGGGGTCCTCAATCTGGTGACGGGCAGCGGTAGAAAGCTTTCGGGGGCACTCACCGGGAACGCGCGACTCGCAGCCTTGACGTTCACCGGTTCGGGTGCAGTCGGGTCGCGACTGCGTCAGGCCGTCGCCGATCGCAACGTGAAGGTCCAGCTCGAGCTGGGTGGCAAGAACCCGTCCATTGTTCTCGCCGACGCCGATGTCGAGGATGCAGCGCAACAGATCGTGAAGAGCGCGATGCTCCACACGGGACAACGCTGCACAGCGACGAGCCGGGTCTACGTGGACCGCGCCGTCGCTCCCAGACTACGAGAACTGCTGGTGAAGCACGCTGACGCGCTCGTCGTCGGTGATCCGTACGACGAAGCCACCGACATCGGGCCCCTTGCCTCGGTGGAGCAACGTGACACGGTGGTCGGATACCTGCGACTCGCCCGCGACGAGAACGCCGAGTTCCTTACGGGAAGGGAGTTCGATTCCGACACTTGCTATATCGCACCAACAGTCCTGGCCGGAGTATCGGAGGAGAGCAGGCTCGTCAGGGACGAGATCTTCGGGCCAGTCGTGACCGTGCAGGAGGTCGATGGATTCGACGGTGCGCTGAA
The DNA here is from genome assembly GCF_056402775.1 of Rhodococcus sp. P3_B8. Classification (NCBI taxonomy): domain Bacteria; kingdom Bacillati; phylum Actinomycetota; class Actinomycetes; order Mycobacteriales; family Nocardiaceae; genus Rhodococcus; species Rhodococcus sp. P3_B8. The sequence goes on along the minus strand of NZ_JBFUGT010000008.1, from coordinate 33,023 downwards.
GGCCGCGAACGACACGGACTACGGCCTGTCCTCTGGAGTGTTCACCAGAGACATCGCGACGGCGATGACCTTCATCCGGCGCACACAATCGGGGTTGGTGCATGTCAATCGCGAGACGAGCAGTGTCGAGCCACATGTGCCGTTCGGTGGCCTCAAAGGCTCGAGCAGCATGAGTAGAGAACAGGGCAAGGCCGCACGTACTTTCTTCACAACCACCAAGACTGCGTATGTCCGCTGGACCTAGAAGCTGCACCGGACGAGCTTTCCCGCAATCAGTTCGTCACTTTCTGCGACACAGAGCGGAATCGACAAACCCCAAGTAGCCCTTGACATCAAGAGGAGGCCAACATGAGCAATGCCGCACCAGCCGTGACCGAAGTACTCGACGTTCTCGTTGTAGGAGCCGGATTCGCCGGGCTGTACCAGCTCGAAAATCTGCGGAGTCGAGGCTATTCGGTGAAAGTAGTCGAGGCGGGTGAGGGTCTGGGCGGAATCTGGCACTGGAACCGCTACCCGGGTGCCCGAGTGGACAGCGAAGGTCCGATCTACCAGTTCACGCGCCCCGACCTTTGGGATGAATTCGCATTCTCCGAGCTCTACCCCGGAGGTGACGAACTGCGCCGCTACTTCAAGTACGTCGACGCGAAGCTCGATCTGAGCAAGGACATCTACTACAACACCCGAGTCGCTTCCGCCGAGTTCGACGAGACGGCGAACACCTGGACCGTGACCGCGGAGAACGGAAGCGCTTTCGTCTGCAAGTACTTCGTTCTGTGCACCGGATTCGCGGCAAAGCCGATCTTTCCGAAGCTCCCGGGAATGGACAGCTTCGCAGGGATCAGCCACCACACCGGTCTGTGGCCTGAAGGCGGAATCGATTTCGCAGGAAAGCGAATCGCCATCATCGGTACCGGCGCCAGCGGCGTGCAGGTCGCTCAGGAGGCGTCGAAGGAAGCCGCACAGCTGACCGTCTTCCAGCGCACCCCCGTTCAGGCGCTCCCGATGCGACAGCGCCAGCTCACCGACGAGGACAACGCGAAGATCAAGTCCGATCTGGCGGACAGATTCAGTCGTCGTTCGGCGTCATTCTCCGGCTTCGACTTCGATTTCATTCCCAAGTCAGCCCTCCAGGTGAGCGACGAGGAGCGAACCACCACTTATGAGCGATTGTGGGAGTACGGTTTCGAGTTCTGGCTCGGAACGTACCAAGACGTCTTCGTCGACGATGAGGCAAACGACACGGCCTACGAGTTCTGGCGTGACCGGACGCGTGCCCGGATCAAGGACCCGGTCATCGCCGAGAAGCTGGCGCCGATGAAGAAGGCGTACCCCTTCGGCGTGAAGCGTCCGTCGCTGGAGCAGACGTACTACGACATCTTCAACCAGGACAACGTGCGCCTCGTCGATCTGCACGAGGACCCGATCGAGACGATCACGCCCACCGGGCTGAAGACCACATCGGAAGAGCACGAGTTCGACATCATCGTCTATGCAACGGGCTTCGACGCCGTCACCGGTGGACTGACCGCCATCGACATTCGCGGCACCGACGGTACGTTGCTCCGGGACAAGTGGTCGAACGGTGTGCGGGCAAACCTCGGGGTCGCAACGGCAGGATTCCCCAACCTGCTGTTCCTCTACGGACCGCTGAGTCCGTCGGGCTTCTGCAACGGGCCAAGCTGCGCCGAGATCCAAGGTGACCTCATCGTGGACACCATCGACTACATGCGGGACAACGGATTGAACCGCATCGAGTCCGAGGCGGACGCGGATGCTGCCTGGTCCGATCACGTCGCCGAGCTGACGGCCGAGGCGCTCTATGACAAAGCCGACTCCTGGTACATGGGTGCCAACGTCCCGGGTAAGCCGCGGCAGTTGCTGAACTACCCCGGTGGTCTTCCCCTTTACCTGGCCAAGTGGGACGAGACCGTGTGTGCGGGATACAAGGGCTTCACGCTTTCCTGAGCAGTCAATTTGCCTCCCTCGAGTAGTGATGAAAGTGAGCAAAACATGTCCGTGAGCAAAGAATCCCTGTTCCTCAACGAGCTGTACGCTTCGTGGCTTACCCGGTCCGAAGGAATGGACCTCGCCAGTCAGCGAGATATGTTCGAAGAGTGGCATCTTCCGACCATCGAACCCATCGGCGTCACCTATGAGGAAGTGACAGCCAACGGTGTGCCGGCAACATGGGCCAAGCCTTTGGGGGCCGCCGAGGACCGCGTGATTGTCTTCACCCACGGTGGTGGGTTCGTGACAGGTTCACGGTTCTCACACCGCAAGCTCGCAGCACACCTCGCCAAACTGGCGGGTGTTCACGCCCTGATCGTGGACTACCGGCTCGCACCGGAGCACAAGCACCCGGCCCAACTCGAAGACTGCATGGCCGTCCACAAGTGGCTTCGCACGCAAGGTTACAAGGCGGAGAACACGGCGACTGTCGGCGACTCGGCGGGTGCGAATCTCGCGATCTCGACAGCATTCGAACTCGCGAGCGTGGAACTACCCACTCCTGCTGCCGTCGTCACGCTTTCGCCTTGGCTCGACATGGAGATCAAGGGGTTGACGGTCGAATCGAACGACGCGGTCGACGTATTGGCCAAGAGGGCGGTTCTGGAAATGATGCGGGAGATGTTCCTCTCCGAACCCGCAAATGCAACGGACCCGCGCGCGAACCCACTGCTCAACGACTACACCGACTTCCCTCCGGTGTACGTATCGGTCGGAGGCTTCGAGACGCTGCTGGACGACTCACGTCGGTTGGCCGACTTGATCGAGAAGGTGAGCGGCGAGGTCGTGCTCGACGTGGTCGATGAGCAACAGCATGTATTTCACTTCAACGCGGGACGGGCACCCGAGGCGGATCAAGCGTTGAGCCGGATTGCCCAGTGGCTGCGACCCAAGTTGGGCCTCGCCTGAACTGCGCCCGCGCCGCGTGCGTATGAACGCGAAGGCTCTCGGCGGCAAGAGGTGAACGTGCTCGTCGACGGCGGTCTGTCTGGACCGCCGCCGACGAGTTCGTTCGCGTGCCGGTCGGGTATCAGTTGAACGATCGATCCGCAGTGAAGATAAGGGAGATACACCCATGGATAGTCCAGTCCTCGTCCAACGCGACGGGTTCATCGAGACATGGACGATTAATTTACCCGCGCAGAGCAATCCTATTTCCGGGATGGAGGTGGTCGACGCATTGGTCGCCTGCGTCGAGGCCGTCAACGCCGACTACGGTGTGCGAGCTGTCATCGTCACCGGTGCCGGATCGACGTTTTCCGCCGGCGGCAACGTCAAGGACATGGCGAATCGTCGCGGATTGTTCGGGGGGAAGCCTCACGAACAACGGGATGGCTACAGAGCTGGGATACAACGGATTCCGCGGATCATGTACAACTGCGACGTGCCTCTCATCGCAGCAGTGAACGGCCCTGCCATCGGTGCCGGATGCGACTTCGCCCTCATGTGCGACCTCCGCATTGCCAGTGAAAAGGCATTCTTTGCGGAGAGCTTCGTCAAGCTCGGAATCATCCCGGGTGACGGTGGCGCGTGGCTGCTGCCCAAGGCCGTCGGGATGGCGCGGGCAGCAGAGATGATCTTGACGGGCGACCGTGTCGACGCGATCAAGGCACTCGAGTGGGGATTGGTCTCCAGTGTCGTTGCGCCGGAGAAGCTGCTCGACGAAGCTCGCGCGCTCGCCGGCCGGGTGGCCGCCAATCCGCCACATTCGGTACGGATGGCCAAGAGGCTCCTCCGCGAGGGACAGCACCAAAGCCTCGACAGTCTCCTCGAATTGTCCGCTGCCATGCAGGCGCTGGTTCAGCAGACGACCGATCACACGGAGGCAGTCAACGCCTTCATGGAGAAGAGAACTGCCGCCTTCACCGGCGAGTGACGTTCCCGAGAAACCGAAGAACTCCGTGGATGCGAATTGGATGCTTCCACGGAGTTCTTCTTTCAGGTCTGCTCGCGAAACTGGTGCCCCTTCTGGTGACGCCTGGGCACTTCAGCGGGTGATGAGGCCCCAGATATTCTCGCAACCTGCTTCGAGAGCGGCGGTAGTCAAGGTGTCGTCCCAGTAGTGGACGGATCCGAATTCCGAGCGCCACGCCAGGGCGGGTTGGGTGAATTCGTGCAGCCTGTGCTCGCGGGTGGTGCCGATCGCACCGTGTACCTGGTGTGCGTTACGGACGACGACCGATGCCGCGTGTCCAGCACACGACCGGGCGACGGCAATGAGGAGTTCGAGGTTCTCACTCGACCACTGTGTGCGGACCGCTTCCGTCAGTGCTGCTTCGGTCGCTGTTCGGGCGAGGGAAGCTTCTGCTGCCATGTCAGCCACCAGGTTCTGCACGGATTGGAACMTGGCCAGTGGGCGTCCGAATTGCACTCGTTCGGTGGTGTGGGCGACGGAGAGATCGAGGATGCGGTCGAGGGCGGCACACACCTGCAGCGCTCGGATGAGGGCGCCCCGCAGAAAGAGTTGTCGGATCACCGAGTCCGACACTGCGGTGCCCGACAATGCGATCGTGTCAGCGGAAACGACGTCGCGGGGTTCGTCGGCGAGGTTGGACCCGGAGGTGATGTCGAAGAAGGTTGACTCGAGGTCGGCGACGACGTACGTGTCGTTCTTCCGCCAGACCGTGACGATCTTGTCTGCCTGGGTCGCCCACGGCACGCCGCGGGCGACGCCTTTCTCGTCGAGTACGCATGCGGTGAGGCGCGCATCGTCCATCGGTAGGCCGGCCTCTTCGAGAAGCCAACCGGCGAGCAGGTCGTGTTCGGCGAGAGGAACCCGGACCCCGTGCGATGCCGCGGCGCGCACGAGTTCCGCGGCCTCGTACCAGCCTGCGCCGCTGCCGCCGGTCTCTTCGCGGCCGGTCAGCCGGACAAGACCCAGTTCGTCGAGTTGTGCCCACAGGGAGGGATCGCACGTGGCCATACCGTTCTCGGGCCCGTTCCGTTCCCGGTGGGCGGAAAAGACCGCGGACATCATGTCGGTGAGGTCCGCGTCGACCGTGGTTGGTGCGTGCATCAGCGCATCCCCAATCCCCGCGCGATCACGCCGCGCAGAACTTCGTTGGTGCCGCCCCGCAGAGTAAATCCTGGGCGTTGGACGATGGCGTCCTCGAGCATCGAGGCGTAACCAGTAGTCGAAGATTCATCGGTGAGGAGGTCGGCAAAGTCGGCTATGTCGCCTTCGGTGGACGTCCCGAGGACCTTCACCACGGCTGCGGCGGTGTCGGCGGGCTCGTGGCGCTCGAGTGCGCCCGCCACTGCGGTCGACATCTGGTGCAGACCGGCGATCCGTCCGAAATACCGGCCCAGATTCGAATGCCGCGGCAAGGTTCCCTGCTTCATCTGTTCGGCGGTCTTCGCGAGCAGGACGAACGTCGACAGGAATCGCTCCGGGCCGCTGCGTTCGAAGCTGAGCTCCGAGGTGACCTGCTGCCACCCGTTGTCGATGGTGCCGAAGACCATCTCGTCCTCGACAAGGACCTGGTCGAGGAGGACCTCGTTGAAGTGGTGCTGCCCGTTCATCGACACGATCGGCCGGATGTCGACTCCGGGGGCGTGCAGATCGACGATGAACTGGCTGAGGCCATCGTGTCGATGTGCCGGATCGAGTTGGGCGGTGCGGGCAAGGCAGATGAATGCGTCAGCGCGATGAGCACCGGAGGTCCAGACCTTGACTCCGGTAATGGACCACCCTCCGTCCACTCGGGTGGCCTTTGTGCGCACACTGGCCAAGTCGGACCCGGAATCCGGCTCGCTCATACCGATACCGAAATAGCATTCTCCGCGCGTGATCGCCGGCAAGAACTTGTGCTTCTGGACCTCGGTGCCGTACTTCAGCAGCGACGGGACGATCTGCCGGTCGGCGATCCAGTGGGCGGCGACGGGGGCGCCGGCGGCGAGCAACTCTTCGGTGACGACGAACCGTTCGAGGTGGCGGCGACCATGGCCGCCGTACTCGGCCGGCACGGTCATGCCGAGCCATCCGCGGGCGGCCAATGCACGTGTGAAGTCTTCGTCCCAGCCAGTCAACCAGGAGTCGACCTGTCGGCCGATCTTGCCTTCACTGAGTTGCTCGGCAAGAAACTCACGGACTTCGGTCCGCAAGTCGTCCATGGCGTGTGGGTCACTGGAGACCGGGGGCACCAATCTGAGGTTGGTCATGATGGTTCTTCCATTCAGGAGGAGGTGGCCTGAGGCGACGTCGCCGTCACGACGGATGCATCGGCCAGCGCATGGACGCGGTCGGCGGAGAGTCCGACGACCTTGTCGGCGATGACGTATGGGGCATAACGAGGTTCTCCGTCGATGAGTTCCGCGAGTTTCGCGGCGCCGGACGCGGCTTGCACGATGTCGTCATAGGCGGGGTAGTCCCGGAAGGCGGTCTCGGAGCCGTACGCCTGTGCGGTGCAGAGGATCAGTCCCGGATTGACCTCCGAGAGTCGCTCGTAGGTGATGCCCAATTTCTGCCGGGAGCGCGGCCATAGATTCGTCACCAACACATCCGCGTTGCGCACCAGATCGTCGAGGATCTCGCGGCCCTCCGCGGAGGCGAGGTCGATCGCGATGCTGCGCTGTTGCGCTGAAGGTTGAGTGTCAGAGCGCTCATACCGTCATGGCGGCGGGCACCTACATCTCGGCTCATGTCACCGTCGAGACTCTCGACCTTGATGACGTCTGCGCCCATGTCGGCGAGGGTTGCGGTGGCGAAGGGGCCCATGATCACGGTCGTCAAATCGATGACGCGCAGACCGTGAAGAGCGCCGGGTGTGAGTTTCACTGAAACCTCTTTCGCTGCGACAGGAAGCACTTCATGGACTATGTCAGTCTCAACAGATTTCCGCAATAAGGGTGTGAATTACATATATAAGTAAGATAGAGTGGTGGTGACCGCTCGGATGGAGCAGTGCCCGTAGGGAGAATGTGCCGTGATGCAACCAGATGACGCCCCCAATGTTCGAGGCCGCAGTCGCCATCGAACCGTGGACCGCATTGCTGCGATTCTCGAGCTCGTAGCCCGATCCCACACCGGACTCACCTTGAGTGGGATGGCCAAAGAGCTTGACGCGCCGATCAGTTCGACGCAAGGTCTCGTCAACGGCCTCGTTGCGACGGGTTATCTCGAGGAGCACGAGCGACGGTACTCGCTCGGCAGTGCCCCGTATCTACTCAACCGCCTCGCTGGGCGGCAGCCCGTCTCGACGGTCACGCACGCCGACCTCGAAGACGTCCACGCGAGTTCCGGCTTGACGACCGTGCTGTCGATCGCCGTCGGTCCGAACATCTTCTACGTCGACTACTGCTCTTCCGACCCACGGTTCGCGTACCTCGCCGAGAACTACGTGAGGCGATCGCTCATCCGTACCTCCGGCGGCTGGATACTGCTTGCCGGGATGGAGAAGCGTGACCTCTGGGCGTACATCCAGACTCTGCCCGACGAGGATCGCGACACTGTCGAGCGGTTCTTCGCTGCCCTACCGGAGATCGAACAGACCGGAATCTGCGCCTCCCCCAACGAGTCGACCGACGGCGACGGTGTCTCGGTCGCGGTTCGTGAGAACGGCAAGACCGTCGCCGCCGTCGGTGTCATCGCACCACACACCGTGATCACGAAGGAGCGCGACAGGCTGGTCGCACTCTTGGAGCAAGGTGCCCGGAGTTGGTCCGATCGCAGCGTACGACCGTAATGCAGCCGACCCGGGGCACCGTGGTCAGCCGGCGAACTGCTTGCCGAGGAATTCGACGACGGCGCCGTGCAGTTCAGCGCTGCGCGGAATGGCACCGGTCATCCAGTACACGGCGTGGACAAGGCCTTCATACAATTCGACCTGCACGGGGACGCCCTGGTCGGCCAACCTCCGGCCGTAGTCCACGCCCTCGTCCCGAGTGACCTCGTATTCGTTGAGCAACAACAGGGTGGAGGGAAGCCCCGACAGATCCGCGGCCTTGGCCGGGGAGGCGTACGGATTCTCGGCGTCTTCCGGGGTGGCCAGGTACTGCTCCCAGAACCAGTCGATGGCTGCCGTGGTGACCAAGTACCCCTCGGCGTTCTCCTCGCGCGACGGGAATCGTGCCGTGCCGTCGATGACCGGATAGATCAATACCTGAGCGCGCAGTGCCGGGGCGCCGGTGTCGCGTGCCCGGAGGGCTGTGACCGCGGCCAGGTTGCCTCCGGCGCTGTCACCCATGACGGCTACGCGCGTGCCGTCGCCACCGAAGTCGGCTGCGTGCTCGACGACCCAGTTCAGTGCGGCGAACGCATCTTCGGGTGCGGCAGGAAACTTGTGCTCGGGAGCCAGCCGGTAACTCAGTGCAGCCACGATGACTTTCGCATCGGCGGCGAGCGCGCGACATGGCTGCTCGGTGACGTCGAGGCTGCCGGCGACCCAGCCACCGCCGTGGATGTACACCACGATCGGCAGAGGTGTTTCGGACTCCGGGATGTAGAGACGCACTGCCTGGTCGCCACCGGGGCCGGGGTAGACCGTGTCGACGACACGAGCGACGTCCGCGTTCGGTGCCTGGAGGTCGCTGAAGGACTCGACGACCCCACGGACTTCAGCAATGCTCATCTGCTCGAACGACTTCAGTCCCTGCTCGTTCAAAGTGTCTATCAAATTCTTGACCGCAGGATCGAGTGCCATGGTGTTCTCCTTCATGTCATGAGCAAGTCTGTTCAGCCGACAGGTGGAGCCACACTATGGGTGCGTTCGGCGCGGGGAGTGTCCGAAAATCACACACGCACCCGCGCCCCGGTGTCACAGGCGTGTGTTTCACAATCGGACACACCGACGCCCTGCGGTTCTAGTTTGATTCGGAGTGATCAACAGACGGCTGGAATTTCAGCGTCGCCGACAGAGAGGAACGGCAGTGAACGCGATTGCAGCGATCGAAGGAAGCGGTGACCATCGGATCCTGGTGTTGCACGGCTGGGCGCTGGACAGCAGCGTATGGCTTACCGCCCGAGCCCGGACGGATCAGTCCCGCTTCACCTACGCGTACCTCGACTTTCCGGGATACGGGGTCAACCGGCCCGAAGCACCGGCCGACGGAATCGACGGGATGGCCGCGGTCGCCCTCGACGCCGCCGATCAGCTCGGATGGTCGACCTTTTCCGTTCTCGGACATTCGATGGGGGGCACCACAGCGCTTCGGGTGGCGACCCTCGCACCTGAACGCGTGACCTCGGTCGTCGCCCTGACGCCCGTCTCCCCGGCAGGTACCCCTCTCGACGAAGCGACCTACGGTTCCTTCGCCGGGGCCTGGGCAGACCCGGGTGCAGCCATCCGTGGCGCACTGGCACCGCACATCGACGAGACAGATCTGAAGAATCTCGTCGACCGCAACCGCTCGACGATGGACCAGGCAACCTGGGAGTCCTACCTGAAGAACTGGACCAGTCCCGACTTCCTCGACCGGATGGGCACCTACGAAGGGCCTACCACCCTGATCGTGGGTGAGAGCGACCCGTTCGTCACCGCCGAGTACCTCGGGGACACGTTGGCGGCCTTGAAGAACGGGAACCTGAAGACCGTTCACGGCAAAGCCGGGCACTACCCCATGGTGGAGAACGCTCCGGAGACGGTGGCGTTGTCGGAGCAATCTCTGTACTGATCTGACCGGGAACGCAATCCGGGTTCCGACCATGCCACGTTCGAATCACGAATCCAGGGAGGATTCTCACCATGTTGAATCACGTTGTGACATTCAAATGGAAGCAGGACATCAGTGACGAGCACATTGAGTCCTTTCACGAAGCTCTGAGCGCAGTCTCGGAGAAGATTCCGGAGGTCGTGGAATACCGTTACGGAAGGGATCTGGCCCTCAAGCCCGGCAGCGGCGACTACGCAATCTCCGCGACCTTCGAAGACGTTCCCGACTTTCGCACATACCTGGCACATCCCGATCATGTGCGCCTCGTCCAGGAATTCATCTCGGTGATGGCCGAATCGTATTCGTCCGTTCAGATCGAATTCGCCTCGCGATAGGCGCGACCGGACCGTCGTTCGTCGAACGGCGGTCCGGTCGACAGTGTCGCTCGTTTCCGAAAGTTGTGATCCAGTGGTGAGTGTCGAACACACCGGGCAGGCCCCGTCACGTGGTGCCCTGAGCCGTCCCGTCTCGGTCCGTGACGATGCGGCTGCGTGGGTAGAGGCGTGGCCGGATGCCCGAATACTTCGCGTGAACGGTCGCGGTCAGGTCCGGCTTGTCGACAGACAACTGATGCTGGAACCGGCCGCCGACCTCTACTCCGAGCCTCCCGCGCGCGCCGTGCTGCTCGGCGTCTGTGGCACGGTTCACGAGTGGGGGGTGCGGGACGAGTTCCTCGCTGACAATTCCTCTGCGGGAACCGAGGTCGAGCTCGGTGACCTGCGCTCACACGGAGCACTCCTCGATGCTGCTGACGCCGACCGGTATGTCACAGCGTTGGCATTGCTGACGTGGCAGGACGACGCCCATTTCTGCGCGCGGGATGGGGCGTCGACAACGATCACCTCGGGTGGTTGGATGCGCGTGTGCACGGCGTGCGGCCGGGAGGAATATCCGCGTACCGATCCCGCGATCATTTGTCTGGTGCACGACGGGGCGGACCGAGTACTGCTGGCACGTCAGGCGAACTGGCCGGCACGGAACTTCTCGACGCTGGCGGGCTTCGTCGAGGCGGGTGAGTCTCTGGAAAGCTGTGTGGCACGGGAAGTTGCGGAGGAGGTTGGTCTCGTCGTCTCCGACGTGGTCTACGTCGGAAGTCAGCCCTGGCCCTTCCCGCGCTCCCTCATGCTCGGATTCCATGCCACGGCCGATCCCCGAGAAGAGCTCGTCTTCATGGATGGCGAGATCGGCGAAGCTCTCTGGTGCACCCGCGCGGAGGTACGGGAGGCTCTGGCTGTAGGGGATTGGACGAGCTCGGCGGATGCGCACGTGTTGTTGCCCGGCGCAGTCTCGATTGCGAGGCGCATGCTCGAGGCCTGGGCGCGAGCCGGTGATTGACGCTCTGTCTCGATCGGCACGGTTCCGTCATCGACTGGCACTACTGCGGAAGGAACCGGCTTCCGTCGATTCCCAGGGCGCGCATTTTGCGGTAGAGGGTGGAGCGAGCTACCCCCAGGCGTTGCGCAGCCAGTAGTTTGTTGCCGTCGGTCTCGACGAGTGCCCTGAGCAACGCGTCACGCTCCGCCAATTCGAGTGAGGTCGAGGCATTTCGGCGGCGTAGATCACCGTCGCGGTATCCGTCGGGCAGATGCTGCACTCCGATGTCGGAGCCCATCGACCGCAGGAGCGAGGACGCCAGAACCGATTCGAGCTCTCTGACGTTTCCCGGCCAGTCCCGCGCGACCAGCAGTTGCAGAGCAGTGGGTTGCAGTCGCAGGCCGTTGCGGTCCGGGGAGTGCTTACGTAGTAGGGCGACACTGATGTCGGCGATATCTTCGGACCGATGTCGCAGTGGATCGATCTCTATGCGGCGCATGAAGTGATCGCACAGTCGCCCGGCGGGGCCTTGACGGATCCCTTCGCCGGCGGTGGCAATGATGTGAGCGCGATTGTCGACGGCCTCGCTGAGGATCGCGCAGACGTTGGAGACCAGTTGTTCCGGCAGGAGATCGAGATGCCGGATGATGAGGGCTCCGTCGACCTTGTTCCAATTGACCAGTCCGGCAATCCACGCGTCGGGGTCGACGGAGGCGGTACCAGCGTCGAACACGGTGAAATGGCCGTCGGCATCCTGCATCCGGTGGAGGGCGCTCGCGGCAAAGAACTTGCCGGCGCCGGGTTCTCCGGTGACGAGCACAGGTGCGTCGATCGCGGCGAGTCGCTCGAGTTCGGTCTGCAGTCGCTTCGTCGCCAAACTGCGGCCGGGAATCTTGACAGTCTCCGTGCGCCTTTCGACGGAGGAGGCCGACGCCAATTGACGGGCGGGCGACTTCTTCGTATCGCGGGGATGTGGCCGCATCTCGATGACGATGCCCGCCGGCGTTCGGGAGTCTCCGACTCTACGTGCAGTTGCGGAAACCGTGACGTTGTCGGCGAGTCTGACGTCCCCGATGAACTCGTCGCGGCCGGCCAGCATTCGGCATGCCCAATCCCACAAGAGCGCCTGGTCGGACGTGTCGACGATCCGCGCGGCCATCGGAGTGGTCATGATGACATCTTGATTCAAGGACACCACTGCAGAGGAGCCACGTCGAGAGGCCTGCAGGAAGGACTGGAGAAGCAGTTGCTCGCGATCGGAGGACTCGGCGTAGAGGCGCGACTGAATTTCGCGCACGGCTGATTGCGCCAGGGCACCCATCAGCGCGTTGGAGTCCGACAGGTTGGAGGTGATGTCGAGGATCCCCTCCACGGTGCGGGTGATCGGATGGATGATAGGAACACCGACGCACGCCAGGCTCTGCAGCGCCTCACGGAAGTGCTCACCACCGCTGACTTGGAACGGTCGTCGCTCCTCCAACGCGGTGCCGATCCCGTTGGTGCCGGTGTCCTCCTCGGCATAGCGGAAACCGGGTGCCACGTAGGCGCGGTCCAAACGCGCTCGCAACCCTGCGTCGCCCGCCCTGCGGTCGACGATCTGAGCGGCGGAATCGGCCAGCAGGATGGTCGCGGGCGCGTCCTGCAGGTGTAGGACGAGGTTGTCGATCACGGGATCGGCGGCTCTCCTCAACCGGCTGTCACGATCCACGTCCGGCGTGTAGGGAAGGTCGCCATCGCCGGACGAGACGCCGATAACTTCACACCGCCGCCATGACGCCTCGATCTCGGGTCGGAGGGTGCTCAACTCCTGGCTCTCTCGTGATGGCGCTGATGTCCAGAATCGTTCACGTTCGTTCAATGGCTCGCGGCCCGCCTTGTTGATACTCATAACCACCTTACATCACTGGTCAGGGGATTTTCCGAGCTGACCCTCCTTTCAATGTAACCTGGCTCACATCTTTGGGTGTGTCCCGTTTTGCTACAGCCCGCTCGCTGTCCCGGACCTGGTGGGGATGACTGCAACGCTGTGATCGCCACCATCGGAGATGGTGCTCGCCTGGTCCGTCGATGTGGGCTGACCTGTGGTTTCCCGATGCTGTCGTCTGATGTCGGCTTTGTCGATCTTGCCCATTGCAGTCTTGGGGATCTCATCGACTCTCACGAAACGATCGGGCAGCCAGAACCGGGGGAGGGTTGTCGCCAGGAACGTCCGGAGCTCCTCGTCGGTCACGTCGGCGTCCAGCCGGAGCCACGCGAGGGGGCGTTCCTGCCATGTGTCGTCCGGCACGGCGATGACGGCGGCCTCCGAGACAGCAGGATGAAGCATGAGCGCATTCTCGAGGTCCACCGAGGAAATCCATTCCCCGCCGCTCTTGACGAGGTCCTTTTCACGGTCTTTGATCTGCAGGCCGGCGTCTGGGTGAACGGTCGCCACATCGCCGGTGCGCAGCCAGCCGTCTCGAAAGCTGTCCGGCGTTCGGGGATCGTCCAGGTATTCCCGGGCGACCCACGGCGAACGTACTTCCAGTTCGCCGACGGTCTGACCATCCCAGTCGTGTGGTGACCCGGATTCGTCTACGACGCGGAGCTCGAACAACGGCAGTGGCCTGCCCTGCATCGAGCCGCCGGGGGAGAACGTGCCCATCGGAGATGTCTCGGTCATTCCCCATCCATTTACGACGCGGGCGCCTTGCTCAGCCCACCACCGCGCCAGCGCGACCGGCGGCACCTGCCCGCCGAGCCACATCGTCTTCAGCTCCGAGAGGTCGTAGCCACAGTTACGGCGTAGGTGCTCGTCGCGCATGAGGGCGGCGACCGTCGGCGAGCCGACGAAGGTGTCGGGCCGTTCGCCATGGATCAAGTCCAGGAACCGCTCGGGTGTGGGGTGCGGTCCGGGCAGCACCAGACGTGCGCCCTGGAGCGCCGCCGCGTAGGGGACACCCCAGCCGTTGACGTGCGACATCTGGGTGGCGAGCAGGTAGGCCCGCTCCGCGTCGATCTCGACTCCGCCCTTGGTGCTGATCGCCATGGCGTGGAGCACGATGCTCCGGTGGCTGTAGACGACGCCCTTGGGCAACCCGGTCGTGCCCGAGGTGAAGCAGATCGACGCCGCAGTGTTTTCGTCGATCTCCTGGAAGGACCCGTGGGTGGATGCACGTGAAACGAACTGATCATAGGGAATGACCTGGTCGAAGCCATCGATCGCACCGGGTTCGCCCACCACGACGAGGTGACGAACCGTGGGAATCCGACCACGCATCGCCTCCACCGACGGGAGGAGATCCTCGTCGACGATCAGAACCTCATCTGAAACATGGTTGATCGTATAGGCCATGTGTTCGACCGGCATGCGGTGATTTACCGTGTGCAGGACGGCCCCGAGCGCTGGGACCGCGAAGTAGGCCGCCAGGTGCTGACGGGTATTCCACGCCATGGTTGCGATTCGGGACCCGCGTTTCACGCCGATCGATGCGAGCGCACCGGCCAGATCCCTCACGTCGGAGACCAGGTCCCGGTACGTGAAACTGCGAACCCCGTCCGAAGTCCAGGCCGTGTTGATCCGAGCGCCATTCACGTTCTCGGCGCGCCACAGCAGCCTCGCCACCGACAATTGACTACTCATCATGAGCCCATCCACCGGTCCCACCGCCTTTCATCAGATCGCTCCAAGTCGGGTCCTCGATGGATGCCAACTCTGCGACCACGTAATAGGCCGATCCTGTACCCCCCGTCAGGCACACGGTGTCCTATAACGAGTCATCCCTTGCCCCAACGTGGTGTTGCATTTTCGGACATTCGTTTGATCACTCAGCCGACAACAGTGGTGGAAACCGCGGGTTTGAAATGCCGAGCCCGAAACGACTCCAAATCTAAAGGGGCACAACCATGACCGAATACACGCTGCGAACCATTGTCGATGGCTACTCGTACCTCGAGGGCCCCCGCTGGCATGACGGACGTCTCTGGTTTGCGGACTTCTACACCCACACCGTGAATGCCGTGAACGCCGACGGCAGCATCGAACTTGTCGCGACGGTCCCGCACCAACCCTCTGGGCTCGGTTGGCTGCCGGACGGGCGGCTGCTGATCGTGTCGATGAAGGACCGCAAGGTGCTGCGTCAAGAGTCGGACGGCACACTCGTCGAGCATGCCGACATCCGCGACCTATGCGGTGGCCATGCCAACGACATGGTCGTGGACGCCCAGGGAAGGGCCTACGTGGGCAACTTCGGATTCGACCTCATGGGTGGGGCGCCACACGAGCACACCACTGTCGTCCTCGTCGACACCGACGGAAGCGCCTCGATCGTCGCCGACGGACTGTCATTCCCCAACGGCATGGTCATCACTCCCGATGGCTCAACCCTGCTGGTCAACGAATTGTTCGGCAATCGGATCTCGGCATTCGACATCCACCCGGACGGTACGCTCGGCGAGCGAATCGAATGGGCCGGCTACGGAGATCTCGGTGCCGAGCCCGACGTCGGCGCACGACTCGAGGCCGCCACGATCGTGCCCGACGGTCTGACCCTGGACGCCGAAGGCGCCGTGTGGATTGCCGATGCCGGGAACAACCGAGCGGTGCGGATCGCCAAGGGCGGCGAAATCCTCGACGAGGTCAGCACCGCACCCGACGGGGTGTTCGCGGTCGCGCTCGGCGGCGACGACGGGCGCACCCTGTTCTTGTGCGTCGCACCGAATTTCGACGAGAACGAACGCACCGCAACCCGGCTGGGGCGCATGCTCGCCACCGAAGTGGACGTACCACACGCCGGACGCCCCTGATCCTCCGGATCCCGCGGCGGAACCGTCTCCCGCAGCGGGTTCGGCGTTGATCTCACATCTCAACTGACCAAGGAGCCCCGGGGTGTTCACTACCTCCTTCACACGGATCTTCGACGTGGAGCATCCCGTCGTCTGTGGCGGCATGACTGCGGTCGGCACTGCCGACCTCATCGCCGCCGTCGCAAACGCGGGTGCTCTCGGATTCCTCTCCGCTCTCTCCCAGCCGACACCCGAAGCCTTGGCCGAGGAGATCGCAAGATGTCGGTCCATGACCGACCGACCCTTCGGTGTCAATCTGACGATCCTGCCAACCCTCAAACCAGTTCCCTACGAGGACTACCGCGCTGTCATCATCGACTCCGGCGTGGGCGTCGTCGAAACGGCGGGTAGCAACCCCGCTCCCCATCTGCACGCCTTCGCCGCCGCCGGCATCAAGGTAATCCACAAGGCCGTCTCCGTTCGCCACGCGCTGAAGGCGGAGCAGCTTGGAGTCGACGCGGTCAGCATCGACGGGTTCGAATGTGCCGGCCATCCCGGAAACGACGACGTCCCCGGTCTCGTCCTGATCCCTGCCGCCACCCGCAAATTGTCGATTCCCGTCATCGCCAGCGGCGGATTCGCCGACGGTGCCGGCCTGGCGGCGGCTCTGGCATTGGGGGCCAGCGCAATCAACATGGGAACCAGATTCGTCGCCAGCACAGAGGCGACGGTCCACGAGAACGTCAAACGCCAGATCACCGTCAACGACGAACGATCCACGCAACTGGTGTTCCGAGAGTTCAACAACACCGCCCGCGTCGCCCGCAACTCCATCTCGGAGAGAATTTCCGAGATCTCCGCGCTTCCGAACGCAACATTCGACGACGTCGCCGATCTGGCCTCCGGGGTGCGCGGTCGCCAGAAGGTGCTGGCCGGCGGTGAGGTGGATGCCGGCTTGTGGTGGGCCGGGCAATCACAGGGACTGATCGACGAGATCCTCACCTGCGAGGAGATCGTGACCAGCACGGTCAACCAAGCCCATGATCTGATCGTGAACAGACTTCCCCAACTTACGGGTGCCATCCGATGATCCGCACCGTGGATGCCGAGTACGAGACGATCGCCCTCGAGCTGCGCGACGGCGTGCTGATCGTGACGCTGAATCGACCGGAGTCGCTCAACGCCTTCACCATCACCATGGCTGATGAGCTCGAGCACCTCTTCCGGGCCGTCAATGACGACGACGATGTCAACGCCGTGGTGGTGACCGGCTCGGGCCGCGCGTTTTGCGCCGGTATGGATCTCACGACCGACGGCAACGTGTTCGGCCTCGACGAGACGTTGGAGCCGACCCTCCACGATATGGGTGACTTGCAGGACCCGGTCATTGCCCGCGGCGTCCGCGACACCGGTGGTCGGGTCACACTTGCGGTGTTCGACTGCCTCAAACCCGTGATCGCCGCCGTCAACGGCCCCGCTGTGGGCATCGGAGCCACCCTGACCTTGTCCATGGATGCCCGACTCGCTTCCACAGCAGCACGACTCGGATTTGTCTTCGGACGCCTCGGGATCACACCCGAAGCAGCCTCGACCTGGTTCCTGACGAGGATCGTCGGACTCGATACCGCGCTCGACCTCGTGTACTCCGCCGACATCCTCGACGCGGCCGACGCGGCCGAGATCGGCCTGGTTCGCTCGGTCCACCCGCCGGACGAACTTGTCGATGCGGCGGTTGCACTGGCACATCGCTTCACTCGCGATCGGTCGCGTGTCGCGACCGCCCTGGCCCGGCAGATGACGTACCGCAACGCGCTTCTCGATCACCCCGCCGAAGCTCACCGCATCGATTCACTCGCGATGTTCTACACCAGTATCGGAGATGGAAAAGAAGGTGTCCAAGCATTCCGAGAGAAGAGGAAGCCCCAGTTCAAGGGACGCGTATCCACCGACCTTTCTGACTTCTACACCGACTGGATAGAGCGGTAGCGCCGCTGAGACATAGGCTGTGATGCCGCTCGCGGAATACGGGTAGCACCTTTCGTCGTCACTGCGTACCGGTCAGCGAATCCCAGCAGTGTCGACGAGCCCACGGGTGCCAGATGGCTCGCTACTGATCGTCTTGCCCACCTCATCGACGAAGGCATCCATGTCGCCGACCCGGAAGTCCGTGGCAACGCGGTACCAACGAGAACACGAACGGCATGGTTCGCCAGTACTTTCCCAAGAGCACCGACTTGCGCACCTACGCCATCGACGACCTGCGACGGGTCTAGGACCTTCTCAACAATCGGCCGCGCAAGAGTTTGCACTGGGCCACACCGGCAACGGCTTTCGCCGCTCGACTGCCACAATGATTACGCAAGCATTGCGGCGGCCACTCGAATCCGCCCGGTCGTCTTCAGTGACCAGATTTGATCCACCCGATGTCTCGGTCATGTCGATCGCAGCGAGCATCTCGCCACTGCATAACCTCGGGAGCCAGTGCTGTTCTGCCCCTCACTGGTGAGGTGGGCAAGTACGGTGCCATGAGGTCGGGTGGATGCCGACACAGAAGCTGAGTTCCATGCTCTACGTGCAGAGTTGGGCAGAAGTGTCCGGATTCGCTACAGGTACTGTTCCGGTCAAAGATGTTGCTGCAGTTGCAGGGTGGATGCCGGCTGATGAATTGGCCGTTCGCCCCGCGAGGCGTGCGTGCACGTGTGCCTGGCGCCCTCCGGGTGTCCGGTGGATCGATATCGGACAGTCCCAGGTTCTCGAACGACCCTAGCGTATGTGATGTCGGTCATACGAACCGGCCGGACCGGCACACATCGATCTGCTCCTCGGCGCGGGTCCCAGGCATTTCACTCAAGGAGGCAACATGGCCACGATATCGATCCATCCAAGGGAACTCGACGAGACGAACGGCGTCTTGGACGTCCTCGTCGTCGGAGGCGGCTTCGCGGGTCTGTATCAACTCGATCAACTTCGTTCACGCGGATTTTCGGTGAAGGTCGTCGAAGCCGGTGACTCGCTTGGGGGCATCTGGTACTGGAATTGCTACCCGGGTGCTCGAACCGACAGCACCGGGCAGATCTATCAGTACTCACGCGAGGACCTGTGGAAGGACTGGAGTTACGATGAGCTCTACCCGTCGTGGTCCGGTGTGCGCGACTATTTTGCCTACGTCGACGGCAAGCTCGATCTCTCTCGAGACATCATCTTCAGTACCCGGGTGACGTCTGCGGACTTCGACGGCGAGCGGAACCAATGGACAGTGCGCACCGATACCGGCCGGACGCTGCGTGCCAGGTCTGTGGTGATCTGCACTGGATTCGGTGCCAAGCCTTACATTCCCAACATCAAAGGGCTCAACAGCTTTGCCGGCGAATCTCACCACACCGCTCTGTGGCCCCAAGAAGGTCTGGACATGGCCGGCAAACGCGTGGGGATCATCGGCACCGGGTCGAGCGGCGTTCAGGTCACCCAAGAGGCCGCCGCAGACGCCGAACAGATCACCATCTTCCAGCGGACGCCCAACCTTGCGCTGCCGATGCGGCAGCAACAGTTGACAGGCCAGCTCAAGGAGAAGCTGAAGGAGCACCTTCCCGAGCGATTTGCCCAGCGCCGGAGGTCGTTTGCCGGATTCGATATGGACTTCATCCAGAAGAGCGTGTTCGAAGTCTCGGACGAAGAGCGAGCCGACACCTACGAACAGATGTGGGCTACCGGCGGTTTCGAGCTATGGCTCGCCAACTATCAAGATATTTTGCTCGATGAACACGCGAACCGCACCATGTACGATTTCTGGCGCAACAAGGTCCATCAGCGCGTCACCGATCCGGTCAAGGCCGAGAAGCTTGCCCCGAAGGATCCGCCCCATCCGTTCGGGACGAAGCGACCCTCGCTCGAGCAGAACTTCTATGATGTGGTAAACCAGGAGAACGTCGACATCGTCGACGTCAACGAGGATCCGATCGAGCGGATCTCCCCGACGGGGGTCCAGACCAGGTCCGGTCTACGCGAGTTCGACATCCTGGTGTTCGCGACAGGTTTCGACGCGAACCGCGGTGGCATCACGTCGATCGATATCCGAGGCACCAATGATCAACTCCTGAGCCACAAGTGGTCCGAGCGGCTCGATACCTTCATGGGACTCGCCACTGCAGGATTCCCCAACCTGATGTTCGTGTACGGCCCGCAGAGCCCTGCTGGATTCTGCAACGGGCCCACTTGCGCGGAGGTGCAAGGAGAGATCGTTGTCGACTTCCTGACCCACGTTCGCGACGGCGGATACCAGCGGTTCGAGACCAGCGAGGACGCAGAGCAATCATGGACGGCGCACGTGGAGGAAGTCTTCCACATGTCGCTTTTTCCGCGGGCCAAGTCTTGGTATCACGGGGCAAACATTCCCGGTAAGCCGAGCCAGATGCTCAACTACTCTGGCGGCCTTCCTTCCTACTTCGACCACTGGGAGGAAAACGTCGCGGCCGGATACAAGGCATTCACACTGTCCTGATCACGCGCGCGAGCCGCCGGCCCGACGATCGTCCGGCGGCCGCTCGTCGGCAATGGCCCCAAAGCGGCGCAACTGCTGTTAGAGCTTGTGGATGCACGAGCTCGAGCGCCGCGGTTTGTCGGCGGAGCGCGGACCACCACGCCCCCGAACGGACCCCTCAACCACGACCGGAAACGTCCGGAACGAGCAAGGACGGACAGCGCGGTGGCCGCTGATGCTCAATCATCTATGGAAATCTGCACCGTACGATCACACGGTGTGGTGGTCGGCGACCGGTAATACGTGACCTCGGACGAGTTCCTTTCGCGTCCCGGCGATCTACTGGTTTTCCGGACCGCCGGTCCGGGGTCAGAGCAGTAGATGGAAGATGTCGAAGGCGACGTTCCATTCGGCGGTGCCGGGGTTCTTGCGGTCCGGATCGACCGTGACGAAGGTATGCGCCAGTGCCACGCTCAAGCCTCCGGCGATCAGCGGCAGTCGCTGCTCGGTCTCCTCGGAGAGAGCCACGTCCAACGGCGGGCGGGCCGTCAGTTGATCGAGCAGAGGTTGAAGTTCGATCTCCTCGTCCAGTTTTTCGAACCGGT
Source organism: Rhodococcus sp. P3_B8 (assembly GCF_056402775.1). Taxonomy (NCBI): domain Bacteria; kingdom Bacillati; phylum Actinomycetota; class Actinomycetes; order Mycobacteriales; family Nocardiaceae; genus Rhodococcus; species Rhodococcus sp. P3_B8. Next base: position 12,206 of record NZ_JBFUGT010000008.1, on the reverse strand, counting down.
GGATGCTCTCCTGCAGCCCCTTGGTGATCGGCAGGTCCCACGGTTCGATCACGTCACGCAGGTTTGCCTTTGCCGAGGCTTTGCCGATGAGGATCAAATCGTAGATCTTGTCGTCGATGAAATCCGTATAGCGCTTGAGGTCGTTCCGGTCGACCTGTAGTCCAGCCGCTGCCCGGAAGAACCGCTGGAATTTCACGGTGCCCATCACTGGCATGTCGTCAGCTCCTTTCGAAGTATTCATGGATTTGGCGTACCGCCATCGCTCCTTCACCGACTGCGGATGCGACTCGTTTCACCGAGCCGCGGCGGACGTCGCCCGCCGCGAACAGGCCGGGCAAGCTGGTTTCGAGCGTCCTGGACAGCCCGGCGCTGATCGGCCGGTTGCCGTCTCCTCGGGCGTGGACAGCGTCCATGCCCGTGAGGACGAAGCCGTGGTCGTCGAGTGCGATCGCGTCGGCCAGCCACCCGGTGTGCGGCGTCGCCCCGATGAAGACGAACAGGGCATGTACCCGGATCGTGTCCTGGTCGCCCGTGCGATTGTCCTCGACCACGATTTCGTCGAGGTACTTCTGACCGTGGACCGCACGAATCTCGGTGTTCCGGTGCACGGTGACGCGCGGGTGGTGCTCGATCTGGTCGACCAGGTATCGGGACATGCTCTTTCCGAGGTCGTCGCCGCGGATGAGCAGGTGCACGTGGGAGACATGGTCGGCGAGGAAGACGGTGGCCTGGCCGGCGGAGTTTCCGCCGCCGACGATAGCCACCGGGTCGGTGCCGCACATCCGCGCTTCCTGATGGGTCGCGGCGTAGTACACGCTCGTCCCCTCCAGTTCCTCGATCCCCGGAACGGCCAACTTGCGATACCGCGCCCCGGTGGCGAGCACGACCGCCCGGCCGCGAACCGCGCCGCCGTCCGCCAGCCGGAGCACATGGTTCCCGGCCTCGGATCCCAAACCGGTCACCTCCGCCGACACCAGGATGCGGGCGCCGAACTTACCGGCCTGGATTACGGCCCTCTCGGCCAATTCGGAGCCGGAGACCCCTGCCGGGAAGCCCAGATAGTTCTCGATCCGGGAGGAGGTACTGGCTTGGCCGCCGGCGGCGATCGACTCCAGTGTCACCGTGTTCAACCCGTCCGAGGCGCCGTACACGGACGCGGCCAGACCGGCTGGTCCGGCACCCACGACGACGAGGTTGCACACGTCCTGGGCTGCGTCCGGGACCGAGTCCGGGACCGGAAGCCCGACGATGCGTGCGAGTTCCGCATTCGTCGGATTGCGCAGCACCTTCTCGCCGTGCCAGATCACGACGGGAGTGTCCTCGGGGGCGACGTCCAGGCTGCGCAGCAGCTGCTCCGCCCGTTGGTCCCGCTCCAGATCGATCCACCTGTGGGGCAATCGGTTTCGCATGGCGAACTCGCGAAGCCGCAACGTGTCCGGCGAATAGCAGGAGCCGATGATCCGGAACCCCGAGCCGAGCCCGATCAGTAGGTGCCGGCGCACCAGGTAGGCGCGCAGGATCAGATCGCTGAGCACGGGATCTTGGGCCACCAGCTCGCGCACCCGCTCGGCCGGGACGACGAGGACCTCGCCGTCCTCGATCGCTTCGGCGGTGAAGAACGCCACCTGGCCTTCCAGCAGTCCGAGCTCGCCCAGGAAGCGGCCTGGACCGTGCACGCGCAGTATCCGGCGTTCGCCGTCCCCGTCGCCCTCGTCGATGACCGCGACCTTGCCGGAAAGGATGACGAAGAAATCGTTGCTGGGCGCGCCCTCTCGGATCAGCACCTCACCGGCGCGAACCGATCGACGCGTGCCACCGGTCTCGAGGCTCGCGACCTGGTCGTCCGTCAGCCGCGGGAATGCTCCGACTGCATCCGGAGTCTCGTCGTCGACCGGCGGACTGTTGCCGACGGGTGCGGCGTCCTCAGACGAAGTTCTGGTCGACATAACACCACCGCCAATCTTCACCTGGCTCCATCGACTGGACGATCGGATGGCCGATGGCGTGAGCGTGCGCGCTCGCGTGCTTGCCCGGCGAAGAGTCGCAGCAACCGACGTGTCCGCACGTCAGGCACAGCCTCAGATGCACCCACGGGGTGCCGAGGCGAAGACATTCCTCGCAACCCTGCGGGGTCCGGGGCACCACGTCCCGGATCGCGGTCACGTGTGGGTCGGCATGGACATAAGTCATGACTTCGCCTCCTTGCCTGCATCTTCCGAGAGCGCCTGATCGAGCCACGTGCGCAGCTGGGGTACCGGAGCTGCGCCCGCCTGACGAGCGAGGACCTCACCCCGGTCCATCACCAGCAGAGTCGGTACGGCGCGGACGGTGAACCGTTCGGCCGTCTGGGGCGCAGCATCCACGTCGACCTTGACCAGCTTGATCTGACCTGCGCGTTCTGTGGCGAGCTGCTCGAGCGCCGGGCTGACCATGCGGCACGGGCCGCACCACGTCGCCCAGAGATCGACGAGCACAGGCACCGAGGACTTCTCGGCGACCTCCGCGAAGTCGCCGTCCCCTGCCGAGGCGATCCAGGGCAGCGGCTCGTGGCAGTTCCCGCAGCGGGGTCTTCCGTCCCCGGCCGCCGGCACCTTGTTGATCTTACCGCAGTGCGGGCACTTCACCTTGTCGGATCCCATGACGACACCTCTTCTCAGGCCGCCGCGACGGCGGGTTCCGCATACGCGACGGCGAGCTCGCCGCCGTCCACCGTGACACTGATGGTGCCACCCGGTGCGATTTCGCCCCGCAACAGCGCACGACCGATCTTGGTCTCGACCTCGTGGGCGATGTACCGCCGCAGCGGCCGCGCACCGTAGACCGGGTCGAAACCGTGTTCGGCGATGAGCCGGCGTGCTTCCGGCGTGATATCYAGGTGTATCTGTCGCTCCGACAACCTGTTCCGAAGATCGGTGAGCTGCAGCTCGACGATGTGCTCGATCTGGGGCAGCGTGAGCGGGGTGAACAACACGATGTCGTCGACCCGGTTGAGGAACTCGGGACGGAAGTGTCCGCGCAGTTCCGCCAGCACCCGCTCCCGGGCGTCCGGCTTGATCTCGCCGTCGGCTGTGACTCCCTCGAGGAGATGCTGGGATCCGATGTTGGAGGTCATGATGATCACCGTGTTCCGGAAATCGACTTGCCTGCCTTGAGAATCGGTGATCCGGCCGTCATCGAGCACCTGCAGCAGGGTGTTGAAGACGTCGGCGTGGGCCTTCTCGATCTCGTCGAAGAGCACCACGGAGTACGGCTTGCGGCGCACCGCCTCGGTGAGCTGGCCACCCTCGTCGTACCCGACGTACCCGGGGGGCGCACCGATGAGCCTGCTCACCGTGTGCCGCTCCTGGTACTCGCTCATGTCCAGGCGCACCATGTTGTCTTCGCTGTCGAAGAGGGCACTGGCCAGCGTCTTTGCGAGCTCGGTCTTTCCCACGCCCGTCGGTCCCAGGAAGATGAACGAACCGATCGGCCGGCGCGGATCACGGATACCGGACCTCGCCCGGATCACCGCGTCTGCGACCAGTTGCACCGCCTCGTCCTGACCGACGACCCTCTCGTGCAGAATCTCGTCGAGCTTCAACAGCTTTTCCCGCTCACCTTCCTGCAGCCGGGCGACCGGGATACCCGTCCATGCGGCCACGATCTCTGCGATCTCGTCTTCGGTGACCACTTCACGCAGCAACGGATTCCGGCCCTGCCTGGTAGCCAGTTGCTCCTCCGCCGCCTCGAGCCTGCGTTCCAGCGCGGTGATCTCGCCGTACCGCAACTCGGCGGCCCGATTGAGGTCGTAGTTGCGTTCCGCCTCCTCGGCCTCGTGGCGCAATCGTTCCAGCTCTCCCCGCAGCTCCTGCACCCGCCGGATCGCCTGCCGCTCCGCCTCCCACTGAGCGTGCCGGGCGTCGGCCTCGGCCCGTAGATCGGCCAGTTCCTTACGTAGCTCTTCGAGGCGCGTCTTGCTGGCCGCGTCCGTTTCCTTGGACAGCGCGGCCTCTTCGATCTCCAGCCGGGTCACCTTCCGGGTGAGCTCGTCGAGTTCGGCGGGCATCGAATCGATTTCGGTGCGTAGCCGGGCGCACGCCTCGTCCACCAGATCGATCGCCTTGTCCGGAAGGAAGCGGTCGGTGATGTACCGGTGCGAGAGGGTCACGGCGGCCACAAGTGCGCCGTCCTGAATCTTCACGCCGTGAAACACCTCGAGGCGTTCTCGAAGTCCGCGCAGAATCGAGATCGCATCCTCGGCGCTGGGCTCGTCGATGAGAACCGTCTGGAAGCGACGCTCCAGTGCCGCATCGGATTCGATGTGCTTGCGATACTCGTCGAGAGTGGTGGCACCGATCATGTGCAGTTCGCCGCGGGCGAGCATCGGCTTGAGCATGTTGCCGGCGTCGAGAGACCCTTCGCCGCCGACTGATCCCGCACCGACCACTGTATGTAACTCGTCGACGAACAACAGGATGTGCCCCTCGGCCGCCTTCACCTCGGACAGCACCGCCTGCAGTCGCTCCTCGAACTCGCCGCGGTACTTCGCACCGGCCACCAGGGAACCCATGTCGAGCGAAAAGATCGTCTTGTCGCGCAGGCCCTCGGGCACGTCGCCGCGGACGATCCGCTGGGCGAGGCCCTCGACGATCGCGGTCTTACCAACGCCGGGGTCGCCGATCAGCACCGGATTGTTCTTCGTCTTCCGGCTCAGGATCTGCGTTACCCTGCGGATCTCGGCATCTCGGCCGATGACCGGATCGAGTTTGCCTGCCCGCCCCTCGGAGACGAGGTCGCGTCCGTACTTCTCCAGCGCCTCGTACGCCCCTTCCGGGGTGGCCGAGGTGACGCGCTGATTGCCGCGCACTTTCGTCAGCGCCGTGAGGAAGGCGTCTCGTGTGACCCCATGACTGGCGAGGACCCGTCCGGCCGCGCTGGCCGACCCCTCCTCGGAGAGGGCCATCACGAGATGCTCCACCGACACGTAGGAATCCTTGAGTCGCTTCGCCTCCCGTTCCGCGGCGTCGAGCAGCTTGGCCAGGCGCTGGGTGATCGTCACCTGACCGGGTGTCGCGCCGGGGCCGCTGACCTTCGGCCTACGCGACAGTTCACGTTCCAGATCGGATCGCAGGGCATCGACGTTCGCGCCGGCCTGCTCGAGCAGTCGGGGTACCAACCCTTCCTGCTGATCGACCAACGCGAGCAGCAGGTGCTCTCCGTCGACCTCGGTGTGACCCATTCTGGTCGCGACGTTCTGGGCTTCCTGCAGGGCTTCTCGTGACTTTTCAGTCAGGCTGCCGGTGTCCATGGGGGTGTCCTCCTTCTGCGGGAAGCTGCTTCGAGTTTCTCGATTCGATCCAGCAGATCGAGCACGAGCCCGATTGCCGAGTAGTTCAGGCCCAGGCCGGTCCGCAGCCGTTGGATGCGGGCGGCGTGGACCACTTCGGATGGTTCGAACGACATCTCGCCGCCGGCGTCGCGGTGGGCGTCGAGCAGGCCGAGAGCCACAAGCTTTCGTGCCAGGTCGGGGTGCAGCCCGGTACGTTCGGCGAAGGCATCTGGCGACAAACCGGCACGGCGAACCAATACGTACTGGGTGACCGGGGTCGGGGTGCTCATGAGTCTTTCCTCGGATCGAAGTTCGATTCGGTGGCCAACTGCTCGAACAGCTCGCGTTCGCGTGCGGTCGGTTTCGGCGGCACCATCACCTTGATTTCGGCGTAGAGGTTGCCGTTGGCGCCCCGCGGATTGGGCATTCCCTCTCCGCGCAGGCGAAGCTTCCTTCCCGTCGACGAGCCCGGCACCACTTTGACTTTCGCCTCGCCACCCGGGGTGGGAACGACGACGGTCGACCCGAGGACCGCCTCCCATGGCGATACGGGCAGGTCGACGTAGATGTCCCGGCCCTGGACGCGGAACCGGGGATGCGGCTTGATCCGCACCACGAGGTACAGATCCCCGGGCGGCGCGTCACCGTTGCCCCGGCCGCCTTGCCCGGCCAGCCGGATTCGCTGTCCGTCCAGGACACCGGCCGGAATGTCGACGTCGTACTGCCGGCCGTCCAGTCTGAGAGTGCGTTTGCCGCCCCGATACGCCTCTTCCAGGGGCAGTTCCAGTTCCGCTTCCTGATCGGCGCCGGGAATCGGCCCGTACCCGCCACCGCCGCCGAACATCTGCCCGAAGAGGTCCTCGAAGTCGACGCCGCCCTCGCCACCGACACCGTGACCGAAGTGCACCCTTCTGCCCCCGCCCCCACCGCCGTACCCGCCGCCGCCGAACCCGCCGCCGTACCCACCGGCGCTTGCCCGGACCCGTTCGTCGTAGTCCTCTGGCACACGCCGGAAGTCGTCACCGAATCGGTCGTAGCGTTTCCGGGTGTCCGGGTCGGACAACACCTGGTAGGCCTCGTTGGCCTCCTTGAACTTGTCCTCCGCAGTGGGGTCCTTGTTCACGTCGGGGTGGTACTTGCGGGCCAGCTTGCGGTAGGCCTGCTGGATTTCGTCGGTGCCGGCGCCCCGCGGGACCCCGAGCACTTCGTAGTAGTCACGCGCCATCGGTGCTCACCCCTCGGGGCGGCTGACGACCACCGCGGCGGGACGCAGTTGCCGCCCGTCCTCTCCATAGCCCGGGCGCAAGACCTCGACCACGGTCCCGGAGGGAAGGTCGGGTTGGGCCACCACACTGACCACTTCATGGAGCTCCGGGGAGAACGGCACACCGACCTCGTCGTGGCGCTCGAAGCCGAACCGTGAGAGCACCTGCACCGCCTGATCCCGGATCGCCTTCACACCCTCGACGACGGTCTGAGGATCGCTGCCCGCATGGGCCAGCGCAAGCTCCAAATTGTCCAGTACCGGCAGCCACGCCGCGGAAACCTTCGCCACCTCCGCGGCGCGTTCACGATCCAGATCCTTGGCATACCGCTTGCGCAGGTTGTCCAGATCTGCGAGGGCCCTGCGCCAGCGGTCCTCGAGTTGAGCCAACTCGGCCCCCGTGTCGGTGCGATCCGGCGCCGTCTCGGTCTGATCCCCGTCGGTACCGTCGGTAGCCGGCTCGGTCGTCGAATGATCTGCAGACCTTTCCATCGTGTGCCTCAGCTTCGATCGAATTCGGCGTCGATCACGTCGTCGTCATCCGACGACGCAGCCTCTGCGCCGCCGGCCTGGTGTCCGTCGCCGCCGTCCTGGACTGGCGCGAGCCCGTAGAGCAGCTGCTGGAGCTCCGAGGTCAGGGGCTCTACCTCCGCGGGTGAAGCACCGTCTTTGACGGCCTTCCTGGCGTCGGCGATCAGCATCTCGGCCCGCGCCTTGTCGTGCGGTGGCGCACTGTCACCGAGTTCGGCGAGTCGCCGTTCCACTTGATAGGCAACCGAATCGAGCGCGTTGCGTGCGTCGACCGCCTTGCGCAGCGCCTCGTCCTCACCCCGGTTCCGTTCGGCCTCTGCCAGCATGCGCTCGACGTCACTCTGGTCCAGGTTGCCCTGCTCACTGATCGTGATGCTCTGCTCCTTGCCGGTGTCCTTGTCGCGGGCGGTGACGTTGAGTTTGCCGTTGGCGTCGATATCGAAAGTGACTTTCGACTTGGGCCTCGCCACGTGGCGCGGGGCGGATGTCTTCCAGCCGGAACCGGCCGAGCACCCGGTTGTCGGCAGCCCGTTCGCGTTCGCCCTGCAGCACCACGACGTCCACGGCGGACTGATTGTCTTCCGCCGTGGAGAACACTTCGCTGCGCCGGGCCGGGATCGTCGTGTTGCGCTCGATGATCTTGGTCATCACCCCGCCCTGCGTCTCGACGCCGAGGGACAGCGGGGTGACATCGAGCAACAGCACATCGGAGACCTCGCCCTTGAGCACGCCCGCCTGGACTGCGGCACCGAGCGCCACGACCTCGTCCGGGTTGACGCCCATGTGGGGGTCCTTACCGCCGGTGAGCCGGCGAACCAGCGCCTGCACCGCCGGAATACGTGTCGAACCACCGACCAGGATCACCTCGTCGATGTCGTTGGCGGTGACCTTGGCGTCACTCATCGCCTGCTTCACGGGGTCGAGGCAGCGTTCCACCAGATCCGCCGTCAGATCCTCGAACTTCGATCGCATGATCGTGGTGGTGAGGTGCTTGGGACCGTTCGCGTCAGCGGTGACGAAGGGCAAGTTGACCTGGGCCTGTGTCACCGAGGACAACTCGACCTTGGCTTTCTCCGCGGCCTCGAAGAGGCGCTGCAATGCCTGCGCATCCTTGCGCAGATCGATATTCTCCGCACGCTGGAATTCGTCGGCGAGGTAGTCCACCAGGCGTCGGTCGAAGTCGTCGCCGCCGAGGTGGGAGTCGCCGGCCGTGGAACGAACCTCGACCACTCCCTCGCCGACATCGAGCAGACTCACATCGAAGGTGCCGCCGCCGAGGTCGAAGACCAGTACGGTTTCGTGGGTCTGCTTGTCCATGCCGTACGCCAGTGCCGCAGCGGTCGGCTCGTTGATGATCCGCAGAACCTCGAGGCCAGCGATCCGGCCGGCGTCTTTGGTGGCGTTGCGCTGCGCGTCGTTGAAGTAGGCCGGAACGGTGATGACCGCTTCCTTGACCTTCTCACCGAGGAACTTGCTCGCGTCGTCGACGAGCTTGCGCAGCACGAGGGCGCTGATCTCCTCCGGCGCGTACTTCTTTCCCCGCACGTCGAATCGGGCCTCACCATTGTCACCCGGCACGACGTCGAAGCTGACCGCTTTGGCCTCCTCGGAGATCTCGTCGTAATGACGTCCGATGAAGCGTTTCGCCGAGTAGATCGTGCCCTTCGGATTCAAGATCGCCTGCCGTCGGGCAAGCTGACCCACCAGGCGCTCGCCGCTCTCGGTGAACGCCACCACCGACGGCGTCGTCCGCGCTCCCTCGACATTGGAGATCACCACCGGCTCGCCGCCTTGCCAGCTTGCGATGACCGAGTTGGTGGTGCCCAGGTCTATACCCACAGCAGTCGCCATGACTCATTCCTTTCGATCGGTCCGGCCGGTGAGCAAGCGGACGGCTTCGTCCGCGACCTCGACATCGGCGAGGACTTCGTAGTGACGTGGTTGTAATGACTGGATTGAGGTGAAGTCGCGCCGGCCGCCCTGCAGCGCATACATGAGCAGGCCGAGCAGAGCGCCCACAACGGCACCGAATACCAACCCGTAGAAGGCGAGCGCGAGGCCCGTGAGCAGCGGCTGGACCCAATCGAGTAACCCGAAGATCCAGCCGAACAGCGCACCCGTCAGCGCGCCCGCGGCGGCGCCGCGCAGAGCGGCCCAGCCGTAGTTCAATCGGCCGACGACCTGCTCGACCAGCTCGATATCGCGACCGACGATGGCCAGTTTGTCTACCGTGAAATGTTGGTCGGAGAGATAGTCGATGGCGCTTTCAGCGTCGGCGTAGTTGTCGAACGTTGCTACAACCTGGCGGGCAGGTCGGTTCGGACGTACCGCGGAGGTCCCGCCACTGGACTCTGACATCACGCTCCTAGGCGTCGATGACTTGGGATTCGCCGAGCCCGCGTACCAGTTCGGCGTTCGGTCGATCAGTCAACCGTTTGAGCTCACGGAGGCTCAACCGCCTGAGAGTTCCTCATCCGCCTCTGGGCGTCATCAAGATTCACCTAATGGGCGTCCACACAACGGGAGACAGTGGCGCCCACACCCCACCCAGGGCATAGACGTCCGCCGGAACCCGCTCGAGGCGGCCGGTACGCGCACTCCGGGCATCAGCCACTGCTTCGGGAATTCCATGAGTAGAACGCCCGAAATCAAATTTTCGCAGCCGAAGGAGGTGGGTGACTAGGGCCCAGCAAGTCGAAAGCAGGACGCCGATTCCACCCTGACAGTACAGTCGCGGGAGCACTGGGAGTAACAGCTTCTTCATCCTCACGTAGAGGATCAGGCCCTCGGTGGTGGGACATAATCCTGTGGTGCAGAATCGAACCAGTGTCAAAACCCACTTTGCGGCTGTTGCATAAGCCCATCCGGTGGAGCCGATACAGTCGGATTTCGCTGTACCGCAACCGAATCGGGCAGAACCCGGGAAGCTGGCCTGAAAGTAAAAGTAGTACAACAGTATACGGCTCGTCGCCGCAGCAGTTGAGGCACGCGCACTGTAGTCGTCGATGTAGATCTTCCAAGGGTAAGTGACGCGGGTCGGGAGTCGCCGACCACGGAGGAAACAGGGGTATGTTGATCGGGTGGGCCCACTCGCAGTAGGTGCATGTAGGAGACCGATGTCGTACGGGACCGGTCGCTGATGCGCGTGCCGTCGACCGTACGTTCCTCGATCTGGGTGCCGCTGGTCGCGATCGCGGTCCTCCTCCTCGCGGGATGCGGCGCCTCGGCTCCCACCACCTCGACGCCCTCAGCCGGGCCTGCCGTAGACCTGCCGGCACTGGTCCGGCAGGTGGAGGCCTCGGTCGTCACCGTGCTCACCGGGTCCGGCGTGGGCAGCGGCATCGTCTACAAGACCGACGGCACCGTCGTCACCAACGCCCACGTGGTCGAGGGTGCCCGGCAGGTGAGTGTGGCGTTCGCGGACGGGCAACAGGTGTCCGCGAACGTGCGGGCCGTCGATCGTGTGACCGACGTCGCGGTCCTTCAAGCGGACCGCAAGGATCTGACTGCGGCGACGTTCGAGACAGCGTTGCCAGAGGTCGGCGCGCTCGCCGTAGTCGTGGGCAGTCCGCTGGGGTTCGAGGCCACGGTCACCTCGGGCATCATCTCAGGATTGCACCGTCAGATCCCCGGGTCGGCTTCCACCGGGGCGCCGCTGGTCGACCTGATCCAGACCGACGCCGCGATCTCGCCGGGTAACTCCGGGGGTGCCCTGATCGACGGACAAGGGCGGGTCGTGGGGATGAGCCAGGCCTACATTCCCCCGTCGGCGGGTGCGGTGGCTCTGGGCTTCGCCATCCCCGCGGCGAATGTCGTCGATGTCGCGGACCAGCTGCTTGCCTCCGGAACCGCCCAGCATGCGTACGTCGGCATTCAACCCGGCACACTGACCCCGCAGATCGCCGAACAACTGGCAGTCGACCGCACCAGCGGTGTCGTCGTCCTCGAGGTCGTCCCGCTCGGTCCGGCAGCGACCGCGGGTATCCGGCCCGGCGATGTCATCACCGCGGTCAACGGCCACGACACCGAGTCGGCGGAGGACTTCATCGCGGCGATCCGTGCCGTCGACCCCGGCGATCGAGTCGAACTGACCGTGCTCCGCGGCGGCGAGACCCAGCAGATTTCGGTTACCGTGACAGACCGCCCCGCCAGCTGACGACGATTCCAAGAGCGACCGACACGGGCGTGGACAGGATCTGTGTTGCGGCTCGGCACGTTGCGTTGGCTAGCCGGTTGTAGTCGTGTCGACGGTGCGTCCTCGGACGCTCGTGGTGTCTGCCGGACAGAGGCAGCGGCAATCCGCGGCGGCGATGTGGTGGACTCGCACGCACTGGCTGGAGTTTGGGGGCAGACCGAGCGGGTACGCGAAGGCGTGAACGAGCATCTGCGGGGAGGGCAATCCAGTTCGGCCGGTGAGCAGGTCTCGGTGCTGTTCATCGCGGATCCGGGCACGCCTGCGGCTCTCGCGGAACGTATCGCGGAGTACCTGCCGCAACGCCTGCAGAGCAGTGATCGCCCCGAGCGTCGGTGGACGACGTGCGTGCGCCGAAAACCGTACCTGCCCGACGAGCAAGCAGACTTCGCTGATGTCATCGACACAGTCGATCCGTCCTCCGAAGAGGAGGACATCGTCGTGTACCTCACCGATCTGCCGCGACGCGAGGACACCCTGCCCGTGGTGGCCGAMGTCAGCGCCGACCACAAATTCGCGCTCATCTCCGTCGCCGGAGTGGGCGGCGTCAACATCGAGCGCCGCGTCCGCACCGTCACCGAACTCGCGATCGCCCGCATCCTCGGTGAACCGGAACTCAWGCCCCCCGGCGGGGCGCGRCGGTTCCCGTCTGCGCAGATTGAGGACGGCATCCGGTACTTCGCGCCCKCGGGACTGCGGCGACTGCGACTGCTGTCGGGGATGGTGCGGGTCAACCGGCCGTGGCGACTGGTCACCGGACTGTCGAAGGTGCTCGTCGGCGCGTTCGCCACGGGTGCGATCGCCCTGGCCACCGAGACGATCTGGTTGTTCGCCGACACGATGGGCCCATGGCGTATGAGTGCGGCGACGGTCCTGTCGATCGTGGCGATGATTCTGTGGCTGATCCTCGA